>JAUNAF010000043.1 GCA_030527715.1 Eubacteriales bacterium | reverse complement strand
TAAATGTATAATAATTATATAAATAGACGTAATTTATAGATTGAATTTTGTAAAATTAAATTGTATACTACAAAACATGAGAGATAAATGAACTGGATCAAAGGAGAATACCATCATGAATGTTAAAGTAGTATACTTTTCAAAATCAGGAAATACAAAAAAGCTTGCGGAGTGTATCGCACAGACTGCAGGAGTGAATGCTGAGAATATCGGAAACGGAGCTGCAATGGAGGCTGACGTTCTGTTCCTCGGCGCATCTGTATACTGGGCAGGTATCGACGGAAAGATGAAAAAATATATTGATCAGCTGGATTCGAAGAAAGTGAAGAAGGCAGTAGTATTTTCCACCTCAGCGCTTGCAGAGAGAGCTTATCCGGATATTAAAAAGCGTCTGGAGAAGCGCGGCATCAGTGTTGCTGAAGAGAATTTTTACTGCAGAGGTTCCTTCGCAGCTATGCATAAGGGAAGACCGAACAGTGAGGATCTGAAGGAAGCAGCAGCATTCACCAAAAAGGTATTAGCATAAAGGGGACAGAAAAATCATGGAAAAAGATTTTAATATGGAACGTTATCTTTCAAACGGAGTTGAGAAGATCGTCAAGAATGCTCTGAAGGCATCCTTATCCAATCCGAGAGAATCTATTTTTATGGGCAAGTATGCTCTTGCAAGCAAAAAGGCAACAGAGAAGAGAAGAAGTGCAGAGGAAAGAGGGGAACATATCCCGCCGTTTCTGATTGCCAGCATTACGAGTAACTGTAATCTTCACTGTGCCGGATGCTATTCCAGAGCGAATCATGCCTGTAAGGACTGTGCACCGGTGGATCAGCTGACAGCAGAAGAGTGGAAGAAGATCTTTGACGAGGCGAATGACCTTGGAATCGGATTTATCCTGTTGGCAGGAGGAGAGCCGTTTATTCGCAGAGATATTATTTCCATCGCTGCTAAGACACCGGAGATCCTCTTCCCGATCTTTACCAATGGTACGATGGTCGATGAGGAGTACCTGAAGCTTTTTGACAAGAACAGAAATCTTGTTCCGATCCTCAGCATCGAAGGCGGCGAGGAGACGACAGACAACCGTCGTGGCAAGGGTGTCTATGAAAAGCTGAATACCTCCATGAAGCAGATGAAGGATGCAGGAGTATTATTCGGTGCGTCTGTTACTGTGACAACAGAAAACATGAAGGAAGTATTATCCGACGAGTTCGTAAATGAGATGTATGCGAAGGGTGCAAAGGCTGTGATCTATGTTGAGTTCGTACCGGTCACAGAGGAAGCGAAACATCTTGCACCGGGGGATGATGAGAGAGAATTCATGAAAAATGAACTGATGAGACTTCGTATGGAACATGACGATATGGTTCTGATCTCTTTCCCGGGAGATGAGAAGACCTCAGGCGGATGCCTTGCTGCAGGAAGAGGTTTCTTCCACATCAACTCCCACGGAGGCGCTGAGCCGTGTCCGTTCTCACCGTACTCAGACCTGAATGTCAAGGAGATCGGATTGAGAGGAGCTATGAACTCACCGTTATTCAAAGAAATTCAGGCACAGGAGCTTCTGATGGAGGAGCATGCCGGCGGCTGTGTTCTCTTTGAGAGACGTGAGCAGGTAGAGGCTATTCTGGCATCAGAAAACCGATAGAAGACAAAAATTGAGCTGCAGTCCGGCGGATCGATCATCTGCCGGACTGCAGCTTTTTAGCTTTACATTATTTTTGAACTTAAACTACAAGGGTATCTTTCACTGCAGCCTTCAATGTCCACATACGGATAAAGGAGTCTCCGTGCAGTACAAAGTGATCTTCTCCGTCAACCGGGAAGACACGTGAGGTAAATACGGCATCGCCGTCATTGACAAAGATCTCCACAGAGCTGCGGTCGATGAAGATGCGAAGGTGTGACAGACCGTCCTCAAGAATGCGGGTGCGGGACTCGCCGTGGGCAGTATTGAAGCGGTTGGTCATGCCGCTGCGGTCAACAGTGATCTCGTGAGAATCTTTCTGATAAGAGATATGGATGCCGCCGGTACCGTCTTCTCTGGTAAACAGATCCAGCTCCAGATCATCCGGACGGCAGTAAAGCTCGATCTCGGATACTCGCGGAAGCTTCACGATATCTCCGGAAGTATGTCCGGCAAGGCTGATCTCTGTATCACGCAGCTGCTTTAATCCCGGCAGCGGCTGCTGGATCAGGCGTCTTCCGCGCACGGTCAGTTCACGCGGGAGGGTAAGACAGCCGGCCCAGTTCTCCTCGTCAGTCGGATAGGAAACATCCGGAAGACCCATCCAGGCTACCAGAACCGCCTTGTTCTCATCCTGTACATTGTTTGCACACTCTGCCGCATAGGAATCAAATCCGAAGTCAAGTACATGGAACTGTCCGTCCGGAGTGAAGGTAAGGGTCTCCCAGTCCATCTGTCCCAGGATATATCCGTTGTGGTTGTCGGATTCACCGCGTCCCTGGATCTTCAGATGCTGAGGGCAGAAGATCAGAACATCTTTGCCGCCGATACGCTCCACAGACGGGCACTCCCACATATCGCCAAACTGTTCAAATCCGGGTACCGTGAGTTCCCCTGCAAAGTTCCATCCGTGGAGCAGGTCCTCAGACTTGTAAACGATCGCCCGTCCCCACTTATCCTTTGTCTGCGCACCGAGAATGATGTAATACAGATTGGTCTCCTTTACATAGACGATCTTCGGATCGCGCTGATGCTCGGTGTAATATGGGCTGGGACCAAACAGCGGAAGAGGATATTTTTCTGTCCAGCCGTCATCTCTGAGTTTGGCAAGGCAGGTGTAGGAACGGCGTGTCCAGTCCTCATCACGGTGATTGCCGGTATAGTAAAGATAGAGGGAGTCACCGATCGGCATTGCGGAACCGGAGTAAGCACCCTTATTGTCATAGTCACGGTCCGGCATAATGCAGACACCGCAGTTTTTCCAGGTGATCAGGTCAGTCGATACGATATGATACCAGTATTTCAGTCCATGAACAGCTCCCCACGGGCACCACTGATAAAAGAGATGCCATTTGTTGTCATGCCATACGAAACCATTTGGATCATTGAGCAGTCCTGTAATCGGTTGAATATGAAAACTCTGACGAAAATCTGATCTGCTTACTTCTTCGTGCATCTCCCATAATTCCTGCGGATCATGGAGTACACGATAGCGTTCTTCTCTGGTCCATTCTCTCATTTAGAAGCCTCTCCTTTCAGATTGCACAGTATGATAGGTCATACGAATATAGATGACAGTATTATATCATGAAACTCGGAGAAAAGATACGAGAACAGGGAAATACCATGACAGTACAGGAAAAATATGTTAAGCTTCTCAGGAAAGAACGATAAGTGAGGTTTGTAAAATGAGTGAATTACATCAGCCGGACAAGGTGATCTTTATGAATATGTGCATGATCTGTCGGGGAAATGAAGTGCTTGCTCTGGACAAAGTAAATAACAGGTATACCGGAACGACCTTCCCGGGAGGACATGTGGAACCGGGAGAGACCTTTCATGATGCTGTGGTTCGGGAGATCCGGGAAGAGACAGGACTGCAGATCAGACATCCGGTATTGAAAGGAATCTATCACTGGTATCGTGACGGATTCCACAATGTCGGATATCTGTACAGAGCCGATGAATTCGAGGGCGAACTGAAAAGCTCTGAGGAAGGCAGGGTTTACTGGATCTCCCGAGAAGAATACGAGCAGAAAGAGCTGGCTGTCGGAATGCATCGTGTCCTGAAAATCATGGACAGCGAGGAGTTCTCGGAATGCTTCATGGATGTAAAAGAGGACGGAAGCATAGAAGAGCATATGTATTAAGCATATAAAATTTTCAATAATCCGTCATCCAGATATTTTTTCAGCAGCTGCTCTTCAGGCAGACCGGTGGTTTTGTAAAATTCTTCCGCAATGCCTCCGCCGATGGCACAGATGGTATCGGTATCGCAGTCTAAACTGAATACATTTCTTAAAAAGGATTCGTAGGAATCACTCTCATAAAAGCATCTCAGAGCAACCGGAACACTTGTGGTGCATCGGATATCCCAGGAATAATGTTCCCTTAGATAATCCATGTCCTTATTCACGATGAAGCCATAGGTGTCAGCCGGATACTGAGACAGCAGATAGTCATAGATCTCCTGTTTCGTTTTTCCATGCTTTGCCATCCATACACAGACAGCGGTAGTGACGGCACCTTTGATTCCCTCCGGATGGTTGTGGGAGATCTCTGCGGACATTTCTGCGTATTTTCTGACATCATCCACATCATCGAAATATTCACCGATATAAGATACCCTCATTGCAGAGCCGTTGCCAAAGCTGTGATAGGGCTGAGGATTCTCGCTGAACAGCCATTTAATAAAATTTCTTCCATATCCGCAATAAGGGAAGCAGCGTCCGATCTCCTGCAGAGTCACTGTAAAATCGATGTGATTGTCAACTGCATATTTCACAGCGAGAGACATGACAGTGTCATCTGTGAAAGCACAGTCATCCGTAAACAATTCACAGTTCTTCCAGTCCAGATCCTCAGGTCTGTCATATTCAAATCTTGATCCTGCAATGTCACCAAGTATTGCGCCGATAATTGCCATAAATCATTCCTCCATGTCAGATAAACTACGGTACAGAAAACAGATACTGTCTGTATCATTATATCTCAGCTTCAAAAAAAAGTAAAATCGGCGGGAAGACGATGAAAATCAGATTCTTGATGCCTGCATGATCTATTGGTATGATATTATATAACGTGGAAGAAAAGGGGACCCTATGAAAAAAGATGGAAAAAATAATGCGACGGAGTGTGAAAAAATGATTCGACCAATGAAAAACGAAGACAGACAGAGCGTGATCGACATGATGCGTATCTTTTATCATTCAGAGGCGGTGCTCAGTGACGGTTCTGAGGAGATCTACAGAAATGACGTGGAGACCTGCCTGAGTGATTCTCCATTTCTGGAAGGGTTTATATTTGAAGAAGAAGGAAAAACTGCAGGCTATGCGATGATCGCAAAAAGCTTCTCAACAGAGTTCGGGAAACCCTGTATCTGGATCGAGGATCTGTATCTGAAAGAGGAGTACCGGGGGAAGGGACTTGGCACAGCCTTCTTCCGATATCTTGAGGAGAGATTCCCGCAGGTGATTTTCAGATTGGAGGCTGAGGAAGAAAATGAGCGGGCCATTGCAGTCTATCATAAAAACGGCTATCAGGTGCTTCCTTATCTGGAATTGATCAGGGAAGAAAAATAAATTATTTTCAATGAAAAAAGTTTGAGGGTGTGCGGGCAGTAAAGAGAACATCCGGCAGTTGTCAGGGAGTGTTTTGTAAAGAATGACGGAAGAATGATTGATACAAGACGCTTTTTATGATATGCTGTCAATGGTATGGTCAGTCAGAGAATGTGACCCGCCAATTTCTGAGAAAAGAGGGTAATACAAAGATTATGGAGAGAATTACAGGAACGGTTTCACGCGGATTACGTGCACCGATTATTAAACAGGGCGATGATTTAAAACAGATCGTGGTAGATACCGTATTAAAGGCACAGGAGCAGCAGGAGCTGACAGTGCGTGACAGAGACATCCTTGCGCTGACCGAGTCCATTCTGGCAAGAGCACAGGGAAATTACTGCAGCGTAGATGATATTGCGGCAGATGTTGCTGAGAAGTTTGGAGATGCCACTGTCGGAGTGATCTTCCCGATCCTGAGCAGAAACCGTTTTTCCATCGCATTAAAGGGATTTGCACGCGGTGCGAAGAAGATGGTGATCCAGTTAAGCTATCCGTCTGATGAGGTGGGAAATCATCTGGTCGATATGGATGCACTGGATGATGCAGGCATTGATCCGTACACAGATGTACTTACAGAGGAAGCATTTGTTGAAAAATTCGGCAGACCGCTTCATACCTTCACCGGCGTAGACTATGTATCCTATTACAAGGAGCTGGTAGAGGCAGAGAACTGTGAGGTTCAGATCATTTTTGCAAACAAGCCGACCGCTGTTCTGGAGTACACAGACTGTGTATTAAACTGTGATATTCATACCCGCGTGCGCACCAAGCGTCTTCTGCTCAAGAACGGAGCAAAGAAAGTATTTGGTATGGACGAGATCATGAGAGCGTCTGTAAACGGCAGCGGATTTAATGACCAGTATGGTCTGCTGGGCTCCAACAAGGCTACTGAGGAGACCTTAAAGCTGTTCCCAGTAAACTGCAGAGAGTTTGTTGAGTCTGTTCAGCAGATGATCCTTGAGAAGACAGGAAAGCATATCGAAGTCATGGTATACGGTGACGGCGCATTCAAGGATCCGGTAGGAAAGATCTGGGAGCTGGCAGATCCGGTGGTTTCTCCGGGATATACTGACGGTCTGGAGGGAACTCCGAATGAGCTGAAGCTGAAGTATCTGGCAGACAATCAGTATGCAGAACTGACCGGTGAAGAGCTGAAGCAGGCAATCAAGAAATCTATCACGGAGAAGGATGCTCAGCTGAAGGGCAAGATGGCATCTGAGGGAACCACACCGCGCAGACTGACAGATCTGATTGGATCTCTTGCAGATCTGACTTCTGGTTCCGGAGACAAGGGTACTCCGTTTGTCTATGTCCAGGGTTACTTTGACAACTACACAGACTGATCGCGGACTGCTGACGAAACCGATCTTTTCGTCCATCACACTGTTTGCGATTCCGATGCTGCTGGGGAATGCTCTCCAGCAGCTCTATAATGTGGCAGACACCTGGATCGTAGGAAAATATATCGGTACGGGAGCACTTGCAGCTGTCGGAGCTGTGTTTGCGCTGATGGTATTTCTGACTTCTGTCCTGCTGGGACTCTGCATGGGAAGCGGTGTTGTCTTTGCGCAGAGCGTCGGTGAGGGAAGAGAAGAACAGCTGACGAGAAGAGTAGGGACAGCCTTTGCGGGGATCGCGCTGATCTCTGTGCTGATCACAGCAGTGTCCTACCGGGGAAGTGCCGCGATCATTCGCTGGATGAATATTCCTGCAGAACTGACAAAGATGACGGAAAGCTATCTGAAGATCGTACTGACAGGCATTCCGGCGGTCTTTCTGTTCAATTTTTTTGCAGGATACCGGAAGGCACTCGGGGACTCGCTGCAGCCACTGCTGGTCCTGGTACTGTCAACGGCATCGAATATCGCACTGGATTTTTTCTTTGTACTGAAGCTGGATCTGGGAATCGAAGGTGCTGCATGGGCGACCGTACTCTCACAGTATCTCTCCGGCGTACTTTGCGCTGCCTTGTGTCTCTGCAGAGATGCTGCAGTGCGAAGGGCTTTTCGAAAGCTTGATATACGAAAAGAAGATCTGAAAATACTTGGAAGGTATTCTTTTTACACCTGCCTGCAGCAGTCAGTGATGAATCTTGGAATCCTGATGGTCCAGGGAATCGTCAATTCTTTCGGAACAGTGATCATGGCAGCATTTTCCGCGGGAGTGAAGATCGATGCCTTCGCCTATATGCCGGCGCAGGAGTACGGAAATGCATTTTCCACCTTTATTGCGCAGAACTACGGTGCAAAGAAGATGGATCGTGTCAGGAAAGGAATTCGCTGCGGACTGCTGACGACTGTCAGCTACTGCCTGGCAGCATCGCTGATCCTCTTTCTGCTTGCAAAACCGCTGATCGGTATCTTTGTGCAGGCATCAGAGACTGAAGTGATCGCAGCAGGGGTACAGTATCTGCACATTGAAGGGCTTTTTTATGTCGGTATCGGGATCCTGTTTCTGTGGTACGGGCTGTATCGTGCGGTCGGACATCCGGAGATGTCTTTGATCCTGACGATCATTTCGCTCGGGACCAGAGTTCTGCTTGCAAGGATCTCAGCATCTACACCGCTCGGTGTGACAGGTATCTGGTGGTCGATCCCGATCGGATGGATGCTTGCGGATCTTGCAGGTGCATGGTATCTGAGAAAACATCCTGTTTACAAATAAGAGAAAAATGTGAAGTCTGTTGTTTTTACAACAGACTTTTTTTCTGCAGCATGGCATACTGCATCCATCAAGACAAAACAGACAGTCTGAAAATGTTCAGACTTCTTCAAATACATTTCAAAGGAGAAATATGATGGAAAACAAAATGTTCTGTTATCAGTGTCAGGAAACTGCAGGATGTAAAGGATGCACCCAGTCCGGTGTCTGTGGAAAGACCCCGGAGACAGCAGCGATGCAGGATCTTCTGGTATATGTGACTAAGGGACTCTCTGCAGTGACAACCGCGCTTCGCAAAGAAGGAACGGCTGTTTCTGCACAGATCAATCATCTGGTGAGCCTGAATCTCTTTATCACGATCACAAATGCAAACTTTGACAAGGATGTCATCGCAGCAAAGGTAAAGGAAACTCTGGATGTTAAGAGAGACCTTCTGGCAAAGGTGAAGGATGCTTCTGTGCTTCCGGCAGCAGCTCTGTGGGACGGAAAAGAAGAGGAGTATGCTGCAAAAGCAAAGACGATCGGTGTGCTTGCTACTCCGAATGAGGATATCCGCTCCCTGCGTGAGCTGATCACCTACGGTCTGAAGGGACTGTCCGCGTATTCCAAGCATGCAAATGCACTGCTTACTGACGATGAGAACGTGGATGAATTCATGCAGAGAGCACTGGCTGCTACCCTGGATGACAGCCTCAGCGCAGATGAGCTGATCGCTCTGACTCTTGAGACAGGTAAATACGGTGTGGACGGAATGGCTCTGCTGGACAAGGCGAATACCGAGGCTTACGGAAATCCGGAGATCACAAAGGTAAATATCGGCGTCGGCAAGAATCCGGGAATCCTGGTATCCGGTCATGATTTAAGAGACCTGGAGATGCTGCTTGAGCAGACACAGGGCACAGGCGTGGATGTATATACCCATTCCGAGATGCTTCCGGCACATTATTATCCGGCATTCAAAAAGTATCCGAACTTTGTAGGAAACTATGGAAATGCATGGTGGAAGCAGAAGGAGGAATTTGAGAGCTTTAACGGACCGATCCTGATGACCACAAACTGCATCGTTCCGCCGAAGGACAGCTATAAGGACCGTCTGTACACCACAGGCGCTGCAGGATATCCGGGCTGCAGACACATCGGCGGAAACTATGGTGAGACAAAGGATTTCTCAGAGCTGATCGAGCAGGCGAAGACCTGCGCTGCACCGACAGAGATCGAGACCGGAGAGATCATCGGCGGATTCGCACACAACCAGGTACTGTCTCTGGCTGACCAGATTGTGGAGGCAGTAAAGAGCGGTGCGATCAAAAAGTTCGTGGTAATGGCTGGATGTGACGGACGTGCAAAGAGCCGCAGCTACTATACCGAGTTTGCAAAGGCTCTTCCGCAGGATGCAGTGATCATGACCGCAGGCTGTGCAAAGTACAAGTACAATAAGCTGGATCTCGGAGATATCGGAGGCATTCCGCGCGTACTTGATGCCGGACAGTGCAATGACAGCTATTCTCTCGCAGTGATCGCGCTGAAACTGAAGGAGGTCTTCGGTCTGGATGATATTAATGAGCTTCCGCTGGTATTCAATATCGCATGGTACGAGCAGAAGGCAGTGATCGTGCTGCTGTCCCTTCTGTACCTTGGTGTGAAGAATATTCACCTTGGACCGACACTGCCGGCATTCTTAAGCCCGAACGTGGCAAAGGTACTGGTAGACAACTTCGGAATTGCGGGAATCGGAACTGTAGAAGATGATATGAAGCTTTTCTTCGGAGAGGCATAAGAAAAATACAGGAAGGCTGCCTGAGTGAATGTTTCGCTTGGGCAGCTTTTTTCGATTATTTCGGATTGCAAGACGGAAAGGTTTTTTGTATAATTTTCAGAGACTGTGAAAAATTTGGAAGGAAATTAGGTATTGAAATGATTTTAAATGTGGAACATCTGTCGCATGGATTTGGAGACCGGGCTATTTTTCAGGACGTCTCTTTTCGACTGTTAAAAGGGGAGCATATCGGTCTGGTCGGTGCCAACGGTGAAGGTAAGAGTACCTTTATGAATATTATCACGGGAAAACTGAAGCCGGATGAAGGAAAGGTGGAGTGGAATTCCCGCGTGCGCGTCGGCTATCTGGATCAGCATGCAGTGCTTGAGAAGGGCATGACGATCGAAGATGTCTTAAAAAGTGCATTTTCCTATCTGTTTGAGATGGAAGAAGAAATCAATTCCATCTATGACCGTATGGCAACAGCCTCTGAATATGAGATGACAGCGATGCTGGAGGAGGTCGGTACGCTTCAGGATCTGCTGACCAGCCATGATTTTTATCTGATCGATTCCAAGGTGGAGCAGGTGGCGCGTGCGCTCGGACTGCTGGAGCTTGGTCTGGATCATGATGTTGAGGAGCTTTCCGGCGGTCAGAGAACGAAGGTGCTGATGGCGAAGCTGCTGCTGGAGAAGCCGGAGATCCTTCTGCTTGACGAGCCGACGAACTATCTGGATGCGGAGCATATCGCATGGCTCAAGAGATATCTGCAGGAATACGAAAATGCGTTTATTCTGATCAGCCATGATATTCCGTTTATCAACGATGTTGTCAATCTGATCTACCACATGGAGAATGGACAGCTGTCACGCTATACAGGAAATTATAACGATTTCCAGAAGGTATATGAGGTCCGCAAGGCTCAGCTGGAGGCTGCCTACAAGCGTCAGCAGCAGGAGATCAGTGAGCTGAAGGATTTTGTTGCCAGAAACAAGGCGCGTGTGGCGACCAGAAATATGGCAATGTCGAGACAGAAAAAGCTGGACAATATGGAGATCATCGAACTCGCACGGGAGAAGCCGAAGCCGGAGTTTCAGTTCAGAGAGGCGAGAACTCCGGGCAAGATTCTGTTTTCCACAGAGAATCTCGTGATCGGTTATGACACCCCGCTTTCCAGAGAGATCTCACTTTCCATGGAGAGAGGAGAGAAGGTTGCGATCGTCGGAACCAATGGAATCGGAAAAAGTACGCTGCTCAAAAGTCTGCTGGGACTGATCCGTCCGCTTTCCGGAACGGTGACGCTCGGAGACTATCTGGAACTTGGATACTTTGAGCAGGAAATGCCGCCTTCGGACCGCACCTGTATCGAGGAACTGTGGCAGGAATTCCCTGGATTTACACAGTTTGAAGTGCGTTCCGCACTGGCAAAATGCGGTCTGACTACGCAGCATATCGAGAGCCGCGTCCGCGTGCTGAGCGGAGGAGAGCAGGCGAAGGTGAGACTCTGCAAGCTGATCAACAGAGATACCAATTTCCTGATCCTTGATGAGCCGACCAACCATCTGGACCAGGATGCGAAGGATGAGCTGAAAAGAGCACTGCAGGAGTACAGAGGATCCGTACTTCTTGTCTGCCATGAGTCGATGTTCTATGAGGACATCGTATCCCAGGTATGGAATCTGGAAAAATACAGTACCCTGGCTGTATAAAAGCGGAAGTGAGGAATCAAAAATGGAAATGTTATCATTTGCCTCTGACTATATGGAAGGGGCACACCCTGCAATTCTTGACAGACTCTGTGAGACAAATATGATGAAATCTCCGGGATACGGCACAGATCCTTTCTGTGAATCTGCGAAAGAGCTGATCCGAAGAAACTGTGAGTGTCCGGAGGCTGCAGTACACTTTCTTGTCGGAGGAACGCAGACAAACGCAACCGTTATCGATGGTCTGCTTGCACCGTATCAGGGAGTGATCGCTGCACAGAGCGGCCACATCAGCACGCATGAGGCCGGTGCCATTGAATTCTGCGGATATAAGGTTCTGGAGCTTTTTCAGAAGCAGGGAAAGCTGAGTGCCGAGACTGTAAGAGCATATTGCGATGCTTTCTGGAAGGATGAAAATCATGAGCATATGGTCATGCCGGGACTGGTCTATATTTCTCAGCCGACAGAATACGGTACCTTATATTCTCTTGAGGAACTGGAAGCACTTCGAAAGGTCTGCAATGAGTTTTCAATGAAGCTCTATCTGGACGGTGCACGGCTGGCATATGCACTGGGCTGTGAGAGCAATGATGTATCACTGGCGGATCTCGCGAGACTCTGTGATGTATTTTATATCGGGGGAACAAAGTGCGGATGTCTGTTTGGAGAAGCCGTGGTGATCCCTGATCCGCAGCTGATACCGCATTTCTTTACACGCATCAAACAGCATGGAGCGCTGCTGGCGAAGGGAAGACTGCTCGGTATTCAGTTTGAGACCCTGTTTAAAGAAAATCTGTATCAGGAACTTGGAAAAACTGCGGTGGAGACTGCTGATCAGCTGAGAAAGATATTCACAGAGAAGGGGTATCAGCTGGTCTATGATTCTCCGACGAATCAGACCTTTGCTGTTCTGGAAAATGACCGAATGGGAGAGCTGTCTGAGAGGGTACAGTTCAGCTTCTGGGAAAAATATGATGAGTCACATACGGTCGTGCGTTTTGCGACGAGCTGGGCGACAACGGCAGAGGAAGTAAAAAAATTAGAAACCCTGCTCTGAAAATGAGCAAGGAGAAGAGAGAGAGGTAATCGGGGTGAGTTTTCGTAAGGATTTTATGTGGGGAGCAGCTACAAGCGCTTACCAGATCGAGGGTGGTGTTTACGGAACCGGCAAAGGAATGCATGTCTGGGATGTATTCACAAAGGAGCCGGGAAGAATTTTTGAGGGACATACCGGTGATGTTGCCTGTGATCATTATCACCGTTTCCGCGAGGATGTGGCGATCATGAAAGAGATAGGTCTGAAGGCATATCGTTTTTCCATGGACTGGTCCCGCATCCTTCCGGAGGGAACCGGAAGGGTCAATGAGGAGGGAATCGCATTTTATAATGCACTGATTGATGAGCTGCTCAAAAACGGGATCGAGCCGTTCGTCACACTTTATCATTGGGAGCTGCCTTATGAACTGTACAAACGAGGCGGCTGGATGAATCCTCAGAGTGCAGAATGGTTTGGAGAGTATGCGGCGCTGGTCGCAGACCGGTTCAGTGACCGGGTGAAAAATTTCTTTACGATCAATGAGCCGCAGTGTTTTGTTGGTCTGGGATTCCTGACCGGAGAGCATGCTCCGGGACTCAAGAGTCCGATCCGCGATACATTTGAGATGGCACACAATGCTCTGCGTGCACACGGACGTGCCGTACAGCAGCTGCGCGCACATGCGCATCAGCCTCTGACGATCGGATTTGCGCCGACCAGCGGTGTCTGCTATCCGGAGACGGAGAAACCGGAGGATATCGAGGCGGCAAGACAGATGTATTTCTCACTCCCGGATCCGGAACACTGGACCTGGAATGTTGCCTGGTGGTCTGATCCGGTACTGTTCGGACACTATCCGGAGGAGGGACTGGTTCGTTACGAAAAATATCTGCCGAAGATCACGGATGAGGATCTGCGTCTGATCTCAGAGCCGATCGATATCTACGGTCAGAATATCTATAACGGCCGCTGTTTCCGCATGGGAGCGGACGGCAAGCCGGAGGAGGTCACTCGCTATGAGGGATTTGGCAAGACGGCGATCGACTGGCCGGTGACACCGGAATGTCTGCGCTGGGGACCGAAATTCCTCTATGACCGCTACAGGAAACCGATCTATATTACTGAAAACGGAATGTCCGCGCACGATGTGGTCTCACTCGACGGAAAGGTACACGATCCGAACCGTATCGATTTTCTTGCAAGATATCTCGGAGAACTGAAAAAAGCGTCGGATGAGGCAGATATCCGGGGATATTTCCACTGGTCTTTACTGGATAACTTTGAGTGGAACAAGGGATACTCTGAGCGCTTTGGCATGGTCTATGTCGATTACCGTACTCAGCAGAGGATCCTGAAGGATTCTGCTCACTGGTACAGAGATCTCATTCAAAAGAACGGAGCAGAGCTTTAAGCAGCGAAGCGGATCGCGAATGTCCGCTTACTCACAAATACAACAGGAGGAATTACGGAATGAAACAGGTTACGTTAGGATCCACAGGAATTACCGTTCCGCAGAACGGCTTCGGTGCTTTACCGATTCAGCGTATTTCGCTGGAGGATGCGGCTGGACTTCTTCGCCGTGCCTATGAGGGGGGAATGCGTTTCTTTGACACCGCACGCGCTTACAGTGACAGTGAGGAGAAGGTGGGATATGCATTTGACGGCATGAGAGAGAAGATCTACATTGCGACGAAGACTCAGGCAAAGGATGTAAAAACATTCTGGGAACACCTGAATACTTCTCTTGAGAAGCTTCGCACAGACTATATTGACATCTATCAGTTTCACTGTGTAGATCAGTGCTACCGTCCGGGAGACGGCACCGGAATGTATGAGGCAATGCTTGAGGCAAAGGCACAGGGTAAGATCCGTCATATCGGTATTACCACCCATAAGCTGATGGTGGCAGAGGAGATCATCGAGTCCGGTCTCTATGAGACGCTGCAGTTCCCGTTCAGCTACCTTGCATCGGAGAAAGAAGTTGCGCTGACCAGAGCCTGTCTTGAAAAAAATATGGGATTTATCGCTATGAAGGGACTGGCAGGAGGACTGATCAATCACTCTGATGCGGCAATGGCATATATGACTCAGTTTGAGAACGTAGTTCCGATCTGGGGCGTACAGAAGGAGAAGGAACTGGAAGAGTGGATCTCCTATATGGAGCAGACTCCGGAAATGAACGAGGAGATCGCTGCATATATTGAAAAAGAGAAAAAGGAGCTCAGCGGTGACTTCTGCCGTGGCTGCGGCTACTGTATGCCATGTCCGGCAGGAATTCAGATCAATAACTGCGCACGTATGTCTCTGATGCTCCGCCGTGCACCGTCAGCAGCCTGGCTGACAGAGTACTGGCAGGGAGAAATGAAGAAAATCGAAGGCTGCCTGGACTGCAAAAAATGCATGAGCAAATGTCCGTACAGTCTGAAGACACCGGAACTTCTGAAACGAAATTATGAGGATTATCAGAAAGTACTGGCCGGTGAAGTAAAGGTACAGTAAATAAAAAGTATAGTAAATCAGTGATCCGGATTTTTTCGATCGAATTAGGTCGTGAAAATTCGGATCATTTTTGCCTGCAGAGTTTTGTAAAATCAGATATTTGATGCTTCATGCAGAGGAATACAGCGGAAACAATGAAAAGTGTAAATCCCGATGCAATCTTTGGGCAGTCTACACCGGAAACTGTGAAAAATTTAAATTCCGCTGTATTTTACTGCCACTTTCCGTAGTGAAATACAGCGGAAAAGAAGAAATAAGTAATTTCCAGGGTATTCCGCAGGTGATTTCTGCAGAAAAATACAGCGATAATGAGGAAAAAATCAGATTTTGGTGCAACCTGTTTGAAAAACACAGCGGAAATAAGAAAAAATGTTAATCCCGGTGTAATTTTCCCGGTAATTTCCCGGACGTCAGAAAATCTGTATGCGACATTTTGTAAAATATGCTTGACATACGACAAAATGTAAGCTATATTTGACATATAAAGAAATGCGTTTCTAAATGAAAGTCTGACAATCAGGGCTGACCCGAAGATCTGTAAATGGATGAAGGAGGAAGAACATGGAAATGGGGTATATCGGATTTTTTATCGTACTGTGTGCTGTTATCATACTTCGGAGTGAGATCCATCGAAGAGAGAAGAAGATCTTTTACGATGAGAGACAGATCGCTGTGAGAGGAAAAGCCTATAAGATCGGCTTTCTGACTACGGTTTACTGCAATATCGGTTTCTGTTTCCTGATGATGATCAGGGAAGAAATGAGAAGCTATGGGATGGGCTTTCTGGTGATCTCCTTTTTCGCGGGAATACTGCTGTTTCTGATCTACAGCATCTGGAAGGATGCGTTTCTGCCGATACATCAGAAGTTTGCGACTTACCTGTGTATCTGTGCGGTAGTGACGATCTCTCAGTTTATTAATTATTTCAGCTATGAAAACTGGAGGAATTTTTCAGAAATACTTCAGAACGAGCATATCCTCAGCCTGTGCTGCGGTACGCTGTTTCTGATCGTGATGGTAATGCTGATCGTGAAAAGAATGATGGACAAAAGGGAGGAACTGGATCAGTGAAAAATCTGAAATTAAAAGCAGCCAGAGCTGCAAAGGATTACTCCCAGCAGCAGCTGGCTGAGCTGTGCGGTGTGTCGAGACAGACGATCAATGCGATTGAAAAGGGCGATTACAATCCAACGATCCGGCTCTGCCTGGCCATCTGCCATGTGCTTGATACGACGCTGGATGAGCTCTTCTGGGAAGAACCGTAGTTCAGGAACGATGCCAGTCGAAGAGCGATACCGGTTCATAGGCATTGCGCAGCCGATGAAGCAGGACGGCGGCATCGTGCTCATTGTGATAGCCGTTTTTTGAAAAAATATCGACAGAGTGAAGATTCGGCTGGCGGATCTGCAGGATATCCATAAGCCGTTTCTGTGCCTGTTCCGGAGTGGAGGTCTTGGAAAAAATATACAGACCGCTGACTCCGGGGGTACTTGCCTGCGCACGGACAACTGCGCGCAGATCATAGCGGCGCAGCAGCGGCTGAAGTTTATCCTTCATCCGATGAAGCTCTGAATCCGGTGCGATCACTTTGAAGTAGACGATAGATTCAGAACTCAGATTTTCACCGTCGAGATAGCTGCGGTAAGGAGAACGTTGCAGCTGCTTCAGCACGAGAAGCTCCTGCTCATTCATCGGACCGTCATGAAAGATACAGGTTCGATTATTCCGGATCGTGTAAGTGAAGTAGCTGACTTTCTGACGTCGGAACCAGTCTGTCAGACAGGCGGAGCTGACTGTTGGGATACTCTGAACCGACAGATAGCGGTTTTCGCTGGTATCGTAGATAGCAGCACCGTCCATGACAATGAGCGGAATACTGAGCTGACAGCTGCTCATCTGCATGGTGAACAGGGCAGGTGCATGTTCCAGCATGATACAGATCTTTGCACCATCTTCGTAAAGCCGGTTCATGAAAAAAAGAATAGAAGGAGGGATCTGAGAGAACCGGTTCGGTGTCAGATCCTTTCCCCTTACGAAGAAGACACAGTCTTCTTTTTTTGTGCGCGGAAGCTGTGAGATATTGACCGTGATCGCTACAGTCGTTCCGATCATGACGCCGAGAAAGCGTCTTGCTACTTCCAGATGCGGTGTCTCGATTTCCGGGAACTGAATGACGATGCACATAAAAACAATGGCAGAGAGTCCGGAGACATCTGGCATATTCAGTGCGATCGAGGTGTAGAGTGCAAGGAGCACACCGAGCCCCATCACAGCGTAAAGTATCATAAAATGATGGCTGAGGAATGGAAACGAGTAGAGCAGAAAAAGAAAGATCACTCCCCAGATCGTGCCGATGATCGTTCCGGTAAAGCGGTCGATCGCAAAAGCTCTGGTATCACTGATATAGGGCTGCATACAGATAATAGCCGTGATCGTTGCTTCTGCCGGCATGGTCTCTCCCCGATAACCGAGCAGACGAAGAATGAGAAGGCAGATGAAAACTGCCACGGAGGTTTTGATCATGCGTTGACCGATATGCGGCCAGCGCCATTTTTTTCTGGTATTTTTTTGCTGCATGATTCCTGCTCCCGAAATTATAAAGATGATAAAAACAGGATAGCATACCGACTGGTAAAATTCAACACAGGACAGAGGATGAGATCAATCATAAAAAAAATATTAAAACGCTGAAAATAGAGGAGGAGCATGCTATAATATGTGCACTGGAAAGTTTTCAGAATAACAACGAAAAGAGGAGACAGGCAGATGGAATTTTCAGAAGTAATCAAGAATCGTTATTCCTGCAAAAAGTTTGACGGAAGAAAAGTAGAGAGAGCTCAGCTGACAGAGATTTTAGAGGCTGGACGTCTTGCTCCGACTGCAAAAAATACACAGGAACAGCATATCTATGTTGCCGAGACAGAGGAAGTATTTGCAAAACTGGACAAGGCAACGCCGTGCCGTTACAATGCCGGTACCGTACTGGTGGTAGCATATGATAAGAACAGTGCCTTTGTATATCCGGGCGGACAGAGAGATTCCGGAGCGGAGGATGCTTCCATCGTGGCAACACAGATGATCCTTGCTGCAGCAAATGCAGGTGTGGACAGCTGCTGGGTAAACTTCTTTGATCCGGCAGTAGTAGCCAAAGAACTCGGTCTTCCGGAAAATGAAGAAGTTGTCATGCTGATGGATCTCGGCTATGCGGCAGAGGGCAGCAAGCCGCTCCCGAATCATGATCTTCGCAAGCCGCTGGAAGAAACCGTTACATTCATGTAAAGGAGGAGAAAGCTATGTTAAAGCAGCATAAATTCTGGGCATGCGTCATGCTCATCGGCGCAGTGATGTGCTTCTGGACCGGTCATCAGATGGTGAAACCGAAAAAGAAGGACTAATCCTGCAGTAGAGTAAAGTTATTTTTTTCAAATTTTATCAGCCCCTCATCGCGCATGCGTCCGAGTTCACTGGACATGGCACTGCGGTCGACGGACAGATAGTCCGCCATCTGCTGACGGGTGAAGGGAACGGTAAAGGTCGAACTGTTCTGTCTGGCAGACTCATCGGAAAGATAGGAGATGAGTTTCTGCCGGGTGGAGCGGTTGGCCATATGGCCAAGCTTCTGGACCAGTTTTCGGTTCTTTTCGGAGAGCGCGAAGAACAGGTTCTGAACTACCATGGAGTGAAAGCGACAGGCAGAGGAGCAGGTCGTGATCACTCGCTTTGCATCAAACAGCATAATTGCACTGTCTTTTGCAGCAATCACATTATTGAGCAGGACACCGCTGTCCGGTGCCGCATAAGCCTCACCAAACATTTCTCCCACTTCAACGACATTGATGATGTTGCTGTTTCCCCAGAAATCATCTCTCTGAATATGCAGCTTCCCTTCGACAAGCAGCATGATGCTGTCAGTCTGATCCCCCTGATGAAAGATGTATTCTCCCTTTTTATAAGTGCGCAGACTTGCATTCAGACAATGGAGCATGGCGGAGATTTCCTGCTCATTGACTCCGGCGAACATCTGTGTATGAGTTAAAATCGGAAGATATTTTTCCATAATCCCATCCTTTCGTTGTAAAAACAACATACATGTTGACTGTATTGTAGTAGGATATCCTCAGAAAGTCAAACAGATTTCAGAGTGAAAGAACTATGATAAAACAGACAATATACAGAATAAAAAAAACGCCAAAATTGCAATAACAAGTTGCACACTTTTGCTCCACACCACACCTGTGGTGT
>JAUNAF010000042.1 GCA_030527715.1 Eubacteriales bacterium | reverse complement strand
CCACCCAAGGGTAGTGGGTTTCCGCCTATGCTAATCGAAAGGATTTTGTTATGAATTTTTATCTTGCCCCTCTTGAGGGAATCACTACCTATATCTACCGCCGAAATTATCACAAATACTTTTCTCCGATGGATAAGTATTTTGCTCCGTTTGTGACCAGTGCCAAACTGAATTACAAAGAGCGCATGGATCTTACTCTGGAAAACAATCCTGATGCGGTCATTGTCCCCCAGGTCATGAGCAAACATGCTGAGGAGTTTCTCAGTATGGCAGAAACCATGGCCTCCCTGGGCTACCACACCGTCAATCTGAATCTCGGATGTCCGTCCGGCACGGTCGTTGCAAAGGGACGCGGAGCAGGTATGCTTGCCTCCCCGGAAGCACTGGATCAGTTTCTGGACCAGATCTTCAGCCAGAGTCCGATCAAAATTTCCCTGAAAACAAGAATCGGAATCAGCGATCCCGAAGAATGGGAAGCACTGATTCCAATCTATCAAAAATATCCTGTGGAGGAACTGATCATTCATCCGCGTCTGCAGAAGGACTTTTATAAGGGCGTTCCACGTATGGATGCCTTTGCCGCTGCCGTCTCCTCCATTCAGGCACCGCTCTGTTATAACGGTGATATCTCTTCCGTTTCTGATTACCAGACTCTGGTTCAGACCTGTCCGGCCCTCGATCGTGTGATGATCGGCAGAGGTGTCCTGAAAAATCCGGCGCTTCTGGCTCAGATCCGTCAGGAGCCGCTCCCGACAAAGGATACGATCCGCAGCTTCCATGATGATATCTTCCAGGAATATCGTGAGCGCATGTCCGGTGACCGCCCGGCGCTCTGCAAAATGATCGAGCTCTGGACCTATCTGAAGGATGGATTCACCAATCCGGAAAATTACATGAAAAAGATCCGGAAATCCAAGCACTGCAGCGATTACCTTCTCGCCGTGGATGCACTCTTTAAAAATGAGGATTATCAGATCCCGAAGCCATAGGATCTCTGCCCGGAGGTGTCAGCCATGAAACGTCTTTTATGTCTCGGTGACAGCATCACCGACTGTAACCATCTGTTTTCGCCCTCTCCTTACGGAGACGGCTATGTCCGTCTGCTTGCAGACGAACTCGGCGCTGATGCGGATCTTCAGGTGCTGAACCGCGGGATCGACGGCTTCACAGTGCAGAGGCTTCTGGATCATTCCGATGAATATCTCGCCTGCAATGCCGACGTGATCACGATCCTGATCGGCATCAATGACATCGGTGTGATGATGAATACCAACCGCACGAAGCTGCAGCAGCAGACACTGCTTGCAGAATTCTGTGAGAAGTATAAATGCCTGCTCTCACGCCTCGCCAGTCAGCAAACCTCCATCGTACTGATGGGGCCGTTTATATTTCCATGGCCCGCCTTCTATCAGCACTGGATCCCTCATACAGAGGCGATGTCCGATCTGATCAAAGAGCTTGCAGACTGCTTTCAGCTTCCGTTTCTGCCTCTGCAGAAGCGGTTTCAGAAAGAGCTTGAACGGCATTCCGTTTCTGAACTCACCACCGACGGAATTCATCTGACACCGCTCGGACATCAGCTGCTTGCCGGCTGGCTGCTGCCTCTGCTGAAGCCACGCTGACAGAGCTGCTTATCAGCAATAAAGTGGACATTCGCAATCCGCTTCGCTACTTGCTCATGAACGCAGATAAGCGTCCCCTGATACCATCGCCTACGTCTCTGCGCCTTTGGGGCGGGGACTGCTTATCAGCGTTCAAACTCCAGTGCGATCACTGCAAGCACTGCATAGAGCATCGTGAATACCAGCAGGATGCCCCACAGAAACAGCAGATTTCCTGCGCTTGCACTGTAGGCATCATTGGTAAAGACACTCATTCGGTTGACATCAGCACTTGCACAGATGGCGTTCAGTCCCCATTTGCTGACGGTAAAATTGGAGATAAACCTGCTGACTCCCTCCAGTTTGAACACCATTCCGGACATGATCAGCTGGATGATCAGTGCGAAAGGCATCACCGTCATCGCCGTATTTTCATCCTTTACTACTGAGGAGATCAGCAGTCCCAATGCATCTGAGCTGAGCATGACCATGAAAAAGGTGATATACAGCTCCATCGTCGGAAGCAGGATCACGCCTGCTTTGATAAAATGAGATGCGTTGGCAATCCTGACAATGATCGTCACAAGCAGCGCCTCAGCCAGACAGAGCACTGCCTCATACAGCAGATGCGCCAGAATATACGCACTCATATGCAGGCCCGTCCGCTTCTCTCTTTTGATGATCTCCTTCTCCCTGCAGATCGTTCGGATAGAATTGAAGATTCCGATCCAGATGCAGGCGCAGACCAGTGCAAAGGCTCCGCTTCTCGTTGCATCATATTCCCGAAACATTTCTCTGCCGGTCACAAGACTGATCAGAAGTGCGATCAATGCAGAACTGATAAATATTTTCCAGCCTCTGTCATTTGCAAAACTGCGAAAACACTGTTTCAGATAGATCGCAGTCTGTCCGCCTCTCGATAAATGTTTTTTCTCTTTCATTGCCTATCCCATCCTTCTGCTGTTTTCTGCACGTCGGATAAACTCATCCGCGAGCCCTTCACCGCCCTCATCTGTGCGGTTGATCCTGCGCACGATGTCCTCCAGGCAGTTTACCTCAAAATAATCCTTTGCCTCCTCGACGCCTCCGAAGAAAGCCAGGTGTCCGATCTGATCTTCCTGACTCTTTGCCAGCACCAGCACCTTGGTAAAGAGATCCGCCGCTCTGTCCGGTCCGTGGGAGATGACCATAACGATCTTTCCCATATCTGAGATCCTTTTCAGATTCAGCATCAGCTCGCGTGCCATCACGCCATCCAGTCCGGAGTCCGGCTCATCCAGGAAAAACAGCCTTGGATCTCCGACCAGCTCCACGGCAATACTGAGTCGCTTTCTCTGTCCGCCGCTCAGCCGTCCCGCAAGTGTCTGACGGTCCGGTGCCAGACCAAGCAGATGGATCACCCACTCCGCCTGCTCTATGTATTCCGCCTCCGGAAGTCCATCCTCCATCTTCATTTTCGCAGCGGCAAGCACTGTGTGGTAGACGGAATCGCTGTCTCTGATCAGATCTTTCTGCGGAACGTATCCGATCTCATATTTTACCTTCTCATAATCGTCATAGATATTCACATCTCCGAGAGTGATCTCCCCCTCTGCCTTCTCATATCCGATGACTGCTTTCATAAATGTAGATTTTCCGGCTCCTGAGCCTCCGAGGATCAGCACGAATTCTCCCGGTGCGATCTGGAGATCGATATCCTTCAGAAGCGTTTTTTTCTGAAGTCTTTTCCACACATTTCGCTCACGAATGTGAATATTCAGATATTCTCCCTCCATCGTCGATACTTCCTGTCTTTCCGGCGATGCTTCCGGGAAATCCTGCTCTTCCTCCTGCTGCCGAAGGAGCTTCTCCTTTCCGATCCACAGCTGGTCCTTCAGATAGACAAACCAGGTGCAGCCGATGCGAATGACATCATACTCCTGCAGTACTGTGCGCTCCGTGACTCTGATGCCGTTGACACAGACGCCGTTGGTGCTCTCCAGATCCGTGATACTCCAGCCATCCTCCGACTTCAGAAAAACTGCATGATTTCTGGAGATCATACGATCTCTGAATTCGGACGGATTCCGTTCTCTTCCGATCACGATCTCATGTATTTCACCGCTCAGATCCAGTTTTTCCCACTCATATCCGCTCTGAGAAATGGTGTAGATCAGCAGGTACGAAAGCTCCCCGCTGTTTTTGAACCTGAAGGACAGAATATCTCCGTCCTGCAGTGCATAGATCTCGCTGCAGAGCTTCCCGTTGATATAGGTGCCGTTGCTGCTGCCCAGATCACGGTAAAACCCTCTTCCTGCCATCAATCCGAATTCTCCGTGATCTCTGGAGACAGCCGGGGAAAGTACGGTCAGATCCTCCGGGGTCTCCAACCCAGTTTTTCTTCCAAATTTCTGCATTCCGGTAAGCTCAAGGTCTTCCATATGCCCATAAGGAGAAAAGCCGAGTAATATCGGCTTTCCTTCTCTCTGTGATTCCAGTATTCTTGTTCTGTTGTCTTCCATTTCACTTACACCTCAGTCTCAGCTGCCTCAGAGCTGATCTCTGTACTGTCAGATGCTTCCGCAGAGGTCTCTTCGGCTGTTTCATCTTCCGAAGTCTCCTCATCTTCCTCGTTCAGCAGCTGCTTCATCAGTTCACTCCGGTAACTGTTCAGATTCTCATCAGCCTCATCGGCCGTGATGAACTTCGGATCAGGACCGCCCCAGTGTGCATCCTTTACCTGCTGCAGGAATTTTCCCTGGTCTGAGAGCGGACAGTCGACCACATAGAACTCATAGCCTTTTCCATAGGCCGAAGTGATCACAGCACTGTAGTCCACATCTTTGGAATATCCGATAAACAGGCGGTCATATATAAATGCGATATTCTTGAATGCTCCGATCACAGAGACATCCTGAATCTGATTTCCGTAGACCGACAGATGGATATAATTGCGCTCGGTCGGCAGCATGCTGATATCGCTGATCTGGTTATTTTCCAGAAATACTGCCAGTTTTCTTCCGGTTAGTTTTGACAGTGCAGAAACATCTGTGAGCTGATTATTTCCAAAATCCGCATACAGAAGCACTGCCGCGGAATTGCTGATCGGAGTCAGATCACTGATCTGATTGTGATCTGCCATCACCGCATACAGAGACGTTTTGTCCTCCAGTCCCTCCAGACTGGTCAGCTGATTTTTGCCTGCGAGCAGTGTCTTCAGCGAACTGCATCCTGCCAGAGGCTTCAGGGAAGATACCTGATTTTCCGTAATATTCAGCATTTCCAGCTTATCTGTGTAGTTTTCCATAAAGCTGAGATCCGAGATCTGGTTTTTTGCCAGATTCAGTGTCTTGATCTGCGTACTGTTGACCAGTCCGGCAGCGCTGGTGATCTGATTCTTGTCCGCCGCCATGCTTGTCAGTTCGATCATCTGTTCACAGACGTCAAGGTCTGTGATCTGATTGTCGGACAGCCAGAGATAACGCATCTTTTTGCAGCCTGCCAGGCTGGAGATATCAGAAATCTGATTTTTCTTAGCTGCCAGCCAGCTCAGATTTTCAGCTGCACCCTCCAGCCCCTGAAGACTGGTCAGCTCATTTCCGTTGATTTCCAGAGTAGACAGCATCGCTGCATTCTTCAGAGGGGAAAGATCACTGACCCTGTTATTATTCAGATACAGATCCCGCAGCTTCGTCATTCCCGCAAGAGCTTCCACCGAATCGATCTGATTGCCTGATGCCCTCAGATCTATCATATTAATGCATTCAGAGAGCGGTTCCAGACTGACCACCTGGTTATTTGCAATATCCAGAGTAGAAAGTTTTTCAGAATGCTGAAGCGGCGTCAGATCAGTGACCTGACAGTCTGCGATATCCAGCTCCTCCAGATTTTCCAGTGTATTTACAAATTCCAGAGAGGCAAGTCCTGTATCTTCTGCATGCAGTACTCTCAGATTTTTACATTCCGAAAGTGCTTCTGCCATATCTCCTGACAGGTCTATCTTATCTCCCAGCCGCAGCCAGGACAGATTGGAAACTTTCGACAGAGACTGCAGATTTTCCAGTCCTTCGGTGTTCAGAACCAGCTGTGTGGCATTCGGAAAATGTTCCAGGAATTTTCCGTCCCCCTGCGCACATTTCAGTCGCAGGCTAACCTTTTCCAGATTTGTAAATTCCCCGCTGAACATCTGATCCGTATCTGTCAGAATTTCTTCACTGTAAGAATAATTCGTATAGTCCAGAGTCTTTAAGTTCTCCATCTCTTCCAGACTGGCGAGACTTTCAAAACCGGTACAATCGGTCATGTACAGATTTTCTACATACTTCATATCAGAGATCGCTTTGACCGCTTCCTCGTCAAGTTCACATCCGTAAAAATTCAGATATTTGATATTCTGCTTTTTTCCGACTTTTGCGATCTCAGATGCACTTACCGTCTGATTTTTAAACTGGTAGGACGATTCTGTGGAATCTATCGTCATTCCGTCCTGATTATTCAGAACTACCGCAGATCCCGCCACCAGAAGTACTGCGACTGCAGCAAGTGCTATGATCGGCTTTTTATTTCTTCCGGAGTGCTTCACTGCCTTCTCGGATCGCGCCTTCACCTGCTGTGCCCGCTCCGGCTGCGGTTTCTCTGACTGCGGCTTCTTCGACCGCGGCTTCTCCGGCTGTACCTTCTCTGTACGCACCCTCTCTGTATGCACCTTCTCCGGCTCTCTGATGGTTTCTTTCTGAACAGACGGCGTCTTCACAGAACTCTGCGCTTTTTCCGGCCTGGTTTCCATTTCACGGATCAGATCTCCGAGTGTCTGAATTCTGTCATCCGGCTTGACAGCAAGTCCCTTCAACAGAATCCGCTCTTCTCTCTGTCTGATCGCGGCTCCGGCTGCCCTCGGTGTCTTCAGTTCGTCATGAAACCCTCTCTGCAGACTGTCCGGCGGAGTGATGCCGGTAATGCATTTGTACAGAACCGCGCAGACTGCATAGACATCTGTCCAGGTCCCCTGCAGCTCTCTTGCCATATACTGCTCATACGGCGCATATCCCGGCTTCACGGTCATCGTCATAGTCTTGTTCATATCCTGACCAAGATCCAGTGCCGAACCAAAATCCAAAAGCTTCAGCATACCGTTCGGCAGCAGACGAATATTGTCAGGACTGATATCCCGGTGGATCAGTCCATCCTCATGCATTCTCTGTACGGTCTCGATCAGCGGTTTCATCAGCATCCAGGCAGCTTCGAAGGAAATCGTGCCCGCCTGCTCCACCTTTGTTCCGAGATCCTCACCTTCCAGATATTCCATGACAAGGTAAGCCCGTCCGTCTTCTTCGATGTAATCTCTCACATTGACGACACCCGGTTCATTCGAATATTTCGCCAGCTTTCTCGCTTCCCTGAAGAAAGTCTTCTGACTGGACGGGTCCGTACTGTGATATTCCTTAACTGCGACCTGAATATCCAGCATTCTGTCGATCGCCAGCCAGGTCGTTCCAAAACCTCCGCTCTGCAGCTGCTTTACCAGCTCATAGCGTTCTTTGATAATCTGTGCCATTTCAAAACTCTCCCTGTTTTCGTTTCAAAACTTATATATGTTTACTATACCACTTTACAGTGAGAGAGGCAATTTATCATTCGCTGACTTTTAAACTTTTCTTCTGAGTTTTCATGCGCAGCACAATGCAGATCACTGCGCAGAGACAGACCAGAACGACCGTTGCGACAGCCGGTACGCGGCTTGCCTCTCCCATCAGCATTCCCATTCCCTGACGGAAGGTGAGTACGCCGAAAACTGCAAAGATCGCAAAGGCAAGAATGTGCAGAAAATTCTCCGGCATCTTGCTCTTTAAGAGATAGCCGACCAGCATTCCGATAATGTCTGCCGCAAAAAGTCCGATCGAGCATCCGATCCATACGATCAGAGCATTTCCAAGTCCCTCATTAGCTCCGAAGGTGATTGCAGTCAGCTGTGTCTTGTCACCCAGTTCTGCGATGAAAAATGTGCAGAATACTGCCAGCGGAGCCAGCTTGATTCCGGTATCCCCGGCTGTTTCTTCTTCCTCTTCCTCACCGCCGATGCTGGAGATCGCAAAATACAGAAATGCCAGTGAAGCAATGATCTTGATCAGCCAGTCCGGAACCAGACTGCCGACCAGTCCTCCTGCGAGAACTGCCAGCCCGTTCAGTACCAGAATTGCAGCCGCGGTTCCCAAAATAATGTCGCGGAGTTTAAACTTTGAAGTCATGGCAACCAGCATCAGCTGGGTCTTATCACCCATCTCGGCAATAAACTCTGTGAGCAGCACTTTCAGTAACAGCATCATATAATGTATCCTCCTGTATATTATTATTTCAGCTGATCTCCTTCGGGCTGTCTGAACCGCTTCTTCAGGATATGCAGACATAAAAAAGGACCCACGTATGCCGTTACAGCATACATGAGTCTCATTCATTAAGATTTGCCAGGTGCATGGCACCGAGTCTGTTGACAAATCACACCTTCCTGAATAGATGCGAACTACTCCCCCACGGAAATCTTCTGTTCATATGGTGTGCATTCTAACAGACGCCTTCTGTGTTAGTCAATTATAACTTTATCGGGCAGGTCTGTTTCTTCAGATTTTCTGTATCATCTCATCCAGAACTCTGATCGCAGCCCCCGCTGCCGTAGATTCCTTCTGATATTTTGACAAAAACAGATACTCCTCTGCATGATCTCCGAAAATACTCAGATCATCTGCTCTTTTCCGCAGTCTGTGAAGATAGGGTTCCATATAAGATCCGATATAGCCTCCCAGAATGATACTGCAGTCAAAGAGCATCCGGATATTGTGAACAGCCAGTGCAAGGTTATCCAGATACTCCTCCCAGAGTTTTTCTGCCTCGCCGTCCCTCTGTGCAAGACGGTCGAAAAATTCCTGCAGACTGCCGTCGGTCAGTGCCTCCAGCACTCCTGCATTGCAGGCCGTATCAAAACAGCCTTTCTTTCCGCAGTAGCAGGTCTTTCCACCCGGATACAGAATCATATGTCCGATCTCTGCTGCACGTGAATTCTCTCCCGCATAGATCCTGCTGTCCTGTATAAAAGCACCGCCGATGCTGCTGTTCAGATTAATGAAAAATGCCTTTCTGGAATCCTGCTCCTTCCAGATCTCCGCAAATCCGGCAGCATCCGAATCGTGGAACATCCTCGTCGGATACGAAAGATATCTGGAGAGCACGGTTCTGGTGATTCCCGAAAAATCATTGGTCATACCGAAGATGATATATTCTCCGTTTTCCGAAACGAGACTCGGGACAGCGATTCCGACGCCGACCAGCTTCTCCTTGTCGATCCCTGCCTCACGGATCACTTCCTCCGTCAGTTCTCCCAGCTTTCTCAGACAGGCATCCTCATGCAGATCCATCTCTATTCTGATCCGTTTCCTGCTGACTACCTCCCCGTCCAGATCGACGCAGACAGCTGTGAGATGATTCTTGCTGAAATACAGCCCTGCTGCGTATCGTCCGTCACCGTTCACCTGATAGGAGACTGCATTTCTTCCGCCTGTATTTTTAATGACCTCGGCCTTTCTCACAAGCCCCTCCGCCTCAAGGTAATCCAGGGACTGTCGAATCGTCGGAAGACTCAGATCCAGACCGCCGAACAGCTCCTGCTTTGTGGCAGAACCCGTCCGCTGCAGGAAACGGAACACTGCCTGTTTATTTTCTGATTTTGTTGCGGTCTTCGTTGTCTTAGCAGCCATAATTATCTCCCATCGGTCTGTGTTTTTCCTGATATACTATTGTTCATATCATAGGAAATCAGAAAAGTAAAGACGTATCTCTCACTTTTTTCAACACTTTTAGAAAACGCTTTCGCAAAGTGTTGACAAGGCGATTTATGTGTGCTAAAGATAACTTATCGAGACTGAAAACCGTCTCATTCTGAGCGTATGATTTCTATATTTACAAGGAGGTTCCCAATGAAAGCTGGCGTTGTTTATGCACCATTTGACATTCGATATGATGACATTGAAAAACCGGTTCCGAAGGCCGGAGAAGTTCTGATCAAAGTAAAATATACCGGCATCTGCGGTTCTGATGTTCCGCGTGTCAACGGAAATGCCTGCCACTTTTTCCCGAATGTGCTCGGGCATGAATTTTCCGGCGTGATCGAGGAGATCGGCGAAGGCGTGACCTCCCTGAAACCAGGTGACCGTGTTGCCGGTGTTCCGCTGATTCCCTGTATGAAATGTGCTGACTGTCAGAAGGGCAACTACTCCTTATGCAAGCACTATGATTTTATCGGTTCCCGCCGCTTCGGCAGTTTTGCAGAATATGTCGCTGTTCCTGAGATCAATGCAGTAAAATTTGAGGATGAGGTTTCCTTCGAACAGGGTGCCTTCTTTGAGCCTGCCACGGTAGCACTGCACGGTCTTCTGCGCACACCGTTCCGCGGAGGAAAGAGTGTCGCCATCCTCGGAGGAGGTACCGTCGGCATGTTCGTGATGCAGTGGGCAAAGATCTTCGGTGCGAAAGATACAGTGGTCTTTGATATTGTAGATGAACGGTTGGAACTCGGCAGCCGCCTCGGTGCAACTGCCGGCATCAACACACTGGAGCCGGATTTCATGGAGAAAGCCATGGCGATCACTGAAGGACGCGGTTTTGACTATGTATTTGAGACTGCCGGCAACACCATCACGATGAAGATGGCATTCCAGCTTGCTGCAAATAAAGCAAATGTCTGCTTTGTCGGCACTCCTACCAAAGACCTGACCTTCAGCGTCGCCGAATGGGAAAACATGAACCGCAAGGAATTCACCCTGACCGGTTCCTGGATGTCCTACAGTGCTCCGTTCCCGGGAGAAGAATGGAAGCTGGTGGCACACTATTTCAAGACCGGTGAGCTGAAATTTGATGATTCTTTCATCTTTAAGAAAATACCTTTAAGCAGAATCCCCGAGGCATTTGAGATGTATAAGACACCGGGATTTGTGAAGGGAAAGATACTGATCGATTCGGAAAGCTGATTTGTTGGTGAAAAACCCTTCATCAAGTTGAACTTTTATTGAAAGTTATCTCTCTTTGTCCTATAATTTTTTATAAAATATCATATTAAGAAAGGAATGATTTTTTATGGATCAATGGATGAATTCTCTGACTGAACTTCTTACTAATGCCGGCGGGAAGCTGCTTCTTGCTCTGCTTGTCTGGATCATCGGCAGCTTTGTTGTGAAAAGCCTGCTGAAGGGTCTGGGCAAGAGCCGTCTGCTCGCCAAAATTGACGATACGGTTCGATCATTTGCGCTCAGCGCAGCTAAGGTCGTGCTCTATGTCATTCTCATAGTTGCGATCATCAGTATTCTCGGTGTACCGATGGCTTCTGTGATCACTGTGCTCGCTTCCTGTGGTGTTGCCGTTGGTATGGCTCTGCAGGGTGCCCTCTCAAACCTTGCCGGAGGCATCATGCTGATGATCTTCCGCCCGTTCCGCACCGGTGATTTTATTGAAGCTGCCGGAGTTTCCGGAGCTGTGCAGGATCTCACGCTGTTTTACACTGTGATCCTCAGCGTGGACAACAAGCGCATCACGATTCCGAACGGTACTCTTATGAATGCAAATATCACAAACTTTTCTTCAGAAGAACTCCGTCGAGTGGATCTCACCTGCTCCTGTGCAAAATCTGAAAAACCTGCTGAGATCCAAAAACTGCTCATGGATGCAGTCTCCAAAACAGATAAGATCCTCAAGGCACCGGAAGCCTTCGCAAGACTCAGCGGCGGAAGTGATGAGGCCATGGAATTTACCGTGCGCGTCTGGACCCGTTCCGAGGATTACTGGGATGTCTACTTTGACCTTAACCAGAACATCGTGGAGACCCTCTCCGGAGCCGGAGTAAAACAGCCTGCAGCCCGCATTACTGTGGAAACTCAGAATTAATCATTAGAAAGCAAAAAGAATGGTGCTGTTGCAAAATAGACGAGTATTCAGTCTATGAAGCAGCAGCACCTTTTTCTTTACCTTTATAATTGATGATGAAATTGACCTGAGATCAAAAAATGAAATCTGGGTCAAGGAAATTCAGCCGGAAAATTGACCTGAAATTGAAAAATGGAATCCAGGTCAAGGAAATGCCCGAATTCTCTTGACCTCAAACCGAAAAATGAAATCCAGGTCAAGAAAATGCTTAAAGTGTATTGATGAAACGCATGAATCTCTCTCTGCCCTGCTCGGTCGTCTTGTATACACCTGCATCCTCAAGCACGCGCACAAATACCTTTCCGATCTCCTCCTGCAGAATCTCTGTCACATTCTCTTCGTTCAGTTCACTGTGTGCCTTGACCAGCTCTGCTGCCCACTCTGCATGTTTTGCAAGCTGTTCATTTTTGGTGAGATCTTCACCTGCCAGAAGCGCCTTTGCCAGCTCCTGCATCTCACCCTGCAGTCTTGCCGGGAGTACTGCGAGCCCCATGACCTCGATCAGACCGATGTTTTCCTTCTTGATATGATGAAGTTCTGCATGCGGATGGTACACACCCAGCGGATGCTCCTCTGTCGTAATGTTATTTCTCAGTGCAAGATCCAGCTCATACATGCCATTCTTAAATCTTGCGATCGGTGTGATCGTATTGTGCGGCTCTCCGTCCGTCTCTGCAAAAATAAATGCTTCCTCGTCGGTATAACCTCTCCAGTTCTTCAGGATATGATCTGCAAGCTCGATCAGGCGGTCTGTATCCTTGTGACGGATACGGATCACGGACAGCGGCCAGTGTACAATACCTGCCTCCACGTCCTCAAATCCCGGCACGGTAAAGTATTTTTCCACCTCTGCCTCCTCCATTGCGAAGGTATAATGTCCGCCCTGGAAATGATCATGACTGAGGATGGAACCGCCTACGATCGGAAGATCCGCATTGGAACCGAGGAAGTAGTGCGGGAACTGTTTTACAAAATCAAACAGCTTGCGGAAGGTCTGACGGTTGATCGCCATCGGTACATGCTGCTGACAGAAGACAATGCAGTGCTCATTGTAGTAAACATACGGAGAATACTGGAAGCCCCAGTCTGTGTCAGCGATACGGATCGGAATAATTCGATGATTCTGTCTTGCCGGATGTGTGATACTTCCCGCATAACCCACATTTTCCGGACACAGCAGACATTTCGGATAGGAAGATGCCACTGCATTTCTCGCCATTGCGATCGCCTTCGGATCCTTCTCCGGCTTGGACAGGTTGATCGTGATATCGATCTTTCCATAGGCAGAATCTACCTTCCATTTGCGATCCTTTGCAATACGGTCTCTGCGAATGTAGTTGGTATTGCAGCTGAAATCATAGTAATAATCCGTTGCTTCCTGCGGAGAAGTCTCATAATGTTTCCAGAAAGTATCGATCATCTGTGCCGGACGCGGGGTAAGGCAGTTCATCAGCTTTGTGTCAAACAGATCACGGCAGACAATACTGTCCTCCAGAAGTTCTCTGCGCACTGCCTCATCACAGAGGCGTTCCAGAATTGCAGCAAGCGGCTCCTGAACTTCCTCAAGCTCCACATCCTGATACTCTTTTTCTCCGAATACTTCGAGCAGCTGATTTACTGCATAATGCTTCTCACATTCCGGAAGCAGACCTGTCTGCAGTCCATACTGTACCAATGCTTTAATATCTCTGTCTAACATCGTCGTTCTCTCCTTGTCGCAATCGTAAAATATTTATCTCTAACTCAGGCACTGATGATCACATTACCTTGATGCCGCCGTATTTACGCACCTGCATTACACAGCAGCTGTCTTTTCCAAATACTTTTTCCATGGATTCCTTGTAGTCGGTGATCCGGTGTTTCGGTACAAATGCCTGAATCGTTCCTGCAAATCCGCCGCCGTGTACTCTGCTGACACCGTCTTTTCCGAGAATCATATCGCTGACAGCCAGTCCTACGGAAACAGCCTGCTCCTGCACATTTTTGTTTGTGTAAACATTCTGCAGGTAGGAGAAAGATGATCTTCCGGACTCCTTTACACTTACCTTGAACGCTTCAAAATCGCCGTCCTCAAGTGCCTTTTTCTCCAGCTCCACACGCTTGTTTTCCTCAAATACATGAATTGCGCGCAGCACTGCCCTGTCACCGTATGCTTCTCTGAGTTCCGGAATCTTCGCAAAGAACTCTTCCTGATCCACCTCGCGAAGCACTTCTTTTCCGAAAGCACCCGCTACTGCCTTGATCTCTGCCGGAATAGCCGCATACTCATCTGTAAGATTTGCATGGGAGCCGCCGGTATTGATCAGGCAGAGTCTGTGACCGAAGGCTGAAAAGTCAGCGTGAACCGGCTCTACCTCCGGTGCTGCCGGATCTTTAAAATCTACATAGACCATACCGCCAACGGAGCAGGCCATCTGATCCAGCAGACCACACGGCTTGCCGCCGTAAACATTCTCTGCAAACTGTCCGACCTGTGCAAGAGTGACCGCATCGATCTCTGCATTGTTGTACAGACCAGAGAAAATACTTCCAAGCAGGATCTCAAATGCTGCGGAAGAAGACACGCCCGCACCATTGAATACATCACTGGTCATATAAGCACAGAAACCGCCGATCGCATAGCCAAGCTCTTTCAGTCTATAGGCAATACCCTTCACCAGAGCTCTGGACATGCTCTCTTCCGCTTCTCCTTTTTCCAGATCATTTATATCGACCTCGAACGGACGATACCCTTCGGATTTGATCTTAACGAGAGTCCCTTCTGTCGGAGCAACTACAGCAATAATATCCAGATCTACGGATGCCGCAATCACCTTTCCGTGCTGGTGGTCAGTATGATTTCCGCCAACCTCACTTCTGCCCGGCGCACTGTAGATCTCGACCTCCTCACAGTCATACAGAGCTTCAAACTCCTCAAGAGCCTTCACATATCTCATCGTCTGACGCTCGATCACAGCCTCATCACCATACAGATCCAGCAGACGCTCACGATAAACGCCATCCAGTAATTCCTTCTTCAGTATCTCAATCTTCTTAGCCATACATCCTACCTCACTCCTGAAAACCCCAAATAGTTATCTGATGAATGTATAGTAACATTTTTAGTAAAATAATTCAATATTTTTTACCAGATATTTTCCTATAATTTTTACTAAAATTTAACTTCACATTTTACCAAAATATGCTTATACTGATACCAAGGGACAAAAGTCAGAAATGAAGAAAGGGTGATTGCACACTTTCAAATGAATGACTTCGGGACCTGCCAAAATATGAGAATGGAGCCATTTTCAAAGAAAATGCGCGGAATTCGAATATTTTTCGGATTTCGGGAGCATGCAATGCGAAGAAATCCGGGTATCAGTATATGCAACAGATCACAGATCCCACGACAAAAGTCAGAAATGAAGAAAGGGTGCTCGCACACTTTCAAATGAATGACTTTGGGACCTTGGTATCAGTATATGTGACAGATCACAGATCCCACGACAAAAGTCAGAAAGGGTGCTTATCTATATGGCAACTTTAAAAGATATCGCAGCGGAAGCCCATGTCTCTGTAGCCACGGTCTCCCGCATTTTAAATAATGACAACAGTTTGAGTGTCACTCCCGAGACCCGGGAGCGTGTGCTCCAGACTGCCGAGCGTCTGAATTATTTCAAAAAAAAGAGCACCTCTGCTCCGATGACTCTCGGAATTTTTCAGTGGTACTCTCTCGCTCAGGAGCTGGAGGATCCTTATTATCAGTCGATCCGACTCGGCATCGAGGCCTACTGCTCTGAACATAAGATCGATGTAGTGCGTGCTTTTCGCAGTGATCCCAATTATATGGAAGCTCTTAAGGGCGTCTCTGCCCTGATCTGCATCGGAAAATTTACAGAGGCTGAGATCCGTGCCTTTGAGGCGATCACTCCGAATAATATATTCATTGATATGAAGACCTCCCGTATCTTCTGCAACACCATTGTCCTGGATTTCGCACAGGCTGTGACAGATGCTGTCCGCTATCTCCACGACCTTGGTCACAGACACATTGCCTACCTTGGCGGAAGGGAGGAACTGGACAGTGATATGATCTATTTTGAGGAGCGCCGCGAAGCTTTCCAGCGCTGCTGCCGTGATCTTCAGATCGTCTGGGAACCCTACCTGATCGAGGACCGCTTCACAGCAGAGTCAGGCTATCAGATGGCCCTCGAACTCATTTGCAAAAAAACAGTACCCACCGCCGTCTTCGCCGCCAGTGATCCGATCGCCATCGGAGCCATGCGGGCATTTACGGAGCATGGGTACTCTATTCCGGAGGATATCTCTGTTCTCGGATTTGATGATATTACGATGGCGCAGTTTTCCGCACCGCCGCTCACGACGATTCATGCGCCTGCGGAATTCATGGGAGAATATGCGGCACGCTTCATCACAAAACTCGCACAGGAGGAGGATCCCCGCTACCGCACTCCGGTCCGCCTGATGCTTCCCTGCAAGCTTACGGTTCGCAGTTCCTGTGCAGCTGTGCGCGCAGCCTCCTGCGAAGACGGTTCAGATGCCGTTCAAAATACCCCTCTCGGATAAACTCAGCCAGCACATACTGCTGGTAAGTCGGTACTGTGCAGGAATGAAATGACAGCTTTTCTGCGAATGCTTTCACCATGGATTTCGGAAGCAGCAGATAAGCTGTACGCACTGCCGGCGTCATACTTCGTGAGAATGTATTCATATAAATCACACGATCCTCTCTGTCCATTGAAAAAATCGGTTCCATCGGCTTGGAACCGACCGCAAACTCTGAATCAATATCATCTTCGATAATGATCCCTTCTCTCTCACCTGCCCAGCGCAGGTACTCAAATCGTTTCTGTGCAGTCGCAGTGATTCCGGTCGGATAACTGTGAAACGGTGTCACATGGAGCACTGCTGCCCTCGTTTTTTCCAATGCCTGTGTGGAAATACCTGAGCTGTCCATCGGCAGCATCTCGCAGACTGCACCGTTTGCCTCATAGACCTGACGGATCTTTTCAAAGGAAGGATCTTCCAGTCCGTAGATCTTCTCTCTTCCCAGAAACAGCACCAGCAGTCCATAGAGATATTCTGATCCTGAACCGATGATGATCTGGTCCATATCCACCTCGATACCTCTGTAGCGTTTCAGATAATCCGCAAGTTCTCTTCGCAGCACATCACATCCAAAAGACGGCGACTTTGTCAGCAGACATTCCTCATGTTCCGACAATACTGCACGCATCACCTTGCGATACTCTGAAAGCGGAAAATGCGCTGCCGAAAAACTGTACATCTCTGCAGCATTCGTTCTCTCAGCTCTCCTCTCCGGATCATCTGCGGGAAGACGTTTCTTTACCTCGTTTCCTTTGTGCAGCGGCTGCCATTTCAGCACAAAGTATCCGCTGCGCTCTCTTGGAATCACATATCCTTCCTCGATCAGCAGCTGATATGCATTCTCGATCGTGATGATACTCACTCCGAGATGCTCCGCCAGGCTGCGCTTTGAAGGAAGTTTTTCCTCCGGTTTCAGCGTGCCGTGGATGATATCCTGCTTGATCTTCTCATAAATATATTTATACTTTGCCTCTGTTATTTCTTCCGGTATGGTATAGGTCAGCATCTGGTCTTATCTTATTTTCCTTTTTTGAATATTGTTTAGTATCAGTTATTATCATATACTCTTTCACATAGCAAAGTCAAGAAGCAGGATCCTGCTTTCCATCGCAGAAGCAAGGAATCTGTTGAACATATGAAAGGAGTCTCTCATGAAAAGAATTTTAACTATCCAGGATATTTCCTGCGTAGGCCAGTGTTCACTTACCGTTGCCTTACCAATCATCTCAGCCTGCGGTGTGGAGACAGCGATCCTTCCGTCTTCCGTATTATCCACACATACCGGCGGTTTTACCGGATTTACCTTCCACGATCTTACAGAAGATATGCCGGCCATTGAAGCTCACTGGAACAAAGAGCATCTGACTTTCGATGCTTTCTATACCGGCTATGTCAGCCCGTCCCAGATCGATTATATCCGCCACATTATGGAGAGCTGTGCAGCTCCGGGTGCGCTCCGCATCGTTGACCCAGCAATGGCGGACAACGGCGTACTCTATGTCGGCTTTGAGTCTGACTTCCCGTCCCAGATGGCAAGACTCTGTGAGGGTGCAGACTACATTCTCCCGAATCTCACCGAGGCAGCCTTCCTGCTCGGACGCACACCGGTACTCTCCGGCTATGATAAATCATTTATCGAAGAGCTCTGCAAGGCACTTCAGGATACTCTTCATGTAAAAAATGTCATCCTGACAGGTGTCTCCTTTGATGAGAATCAGCTCGGTGCTGCGATCTACGACGGAACCGGATTCTCCTATGTGATGAATCCGAAGATCTCCCGTATGTCTCACGGAACCGGCGACATCTTTGCATCAGCCTTTACCGGTGCTCTTGTCCGCGGAAAGAGCGCAAAAGAAGCGGCTGCCATCGCTGCAGACTTCGTCTGTGCAAGCATTCAGGCAACCGCTGAGGATCATCGCTATGGTGTAAGTTTTGAGGCAGCTATTCCGTCTCTTGTAAAGGCTCTTGCAGAATAGCCTTCCAGCTTTCTGTCAGTTTTTCCACTCCCCAGGCTGCATTTGCAGGACTGGTGGAGGGAAGTCTGACACAGTTTCTTCCGAGGACCCTGCTGTCATATTTTTTGAACAGGGCATCTGCCTTTGCCCCATTTGCACAGATCTGGCGGATCTGTGCATTTTTTAATATTTCAGTCAGATCGTTCGGTATGACATTTTTAATCGAACTGTCCCCCGAACCTATGATATCGCATTCAGCGATCACATCCCAGACTGCGATATGATTTCTCAGAAGCAGTCCTCTTTTTTCCTCTATCGTCTGTGGAACTTCTTCCTCACATACCGCTGCGATCACTTTCCAGAAGCGATTCTGCGGATGTCCGTAGTAGAACTGCTGCTCCCTCGATTTCACCGATGGAAAACTGCCGAGTATCAGAACTCTGGATGTCTCATCATAGATCGGTGCGAATGTGTGCCTGACGTGTGTGTAATCCATACTTTACTGTCTCTGAAGTTTTCTTTCAGCCTTTCTACTTCTTTGTCGTTTTCTTTTTCACCGAAGACCATTTGCCGTAATAGTATTCGCCATTTGCAAAAATGTAAGCTCTCACACGTACATAATATTTTGTTTTCGAATCCAGGTTTTTAATCCTCTCACGGGCAGTTGTTCTGCTGAAGTTAGAATCCAAACCAGTCATATTTCCGGATGCTTCGAATGTCTGGACATCATATTTTTTGCCCCATTTCTTTTTGTAATACTCGATCTGATATCCATCTACATGTTTTACACGCTTCCACTTCAGATCCAGGCTGCTCTTTGTTCTGCCCGGGATAGACAGACTTCTCACTCTTCCCGGAAGTGACGGTGTGATCTCAAACGTTGCTGTCGCAGATCCCGTATATTTTCCTGTTCCGGTGACTCTCACGGTCGCCTGTCCGATCTCCACATTATTTTCATAAGAAACTGTGTAGTTCTTGCTGCTGATGGACTTCCCGTTCAGTATGACACTCTTCACGGATGGTTTTCTCTGTGAACCGTTATATTTATAACTCTGCTTCTTTAAGGAAACTTCCGCTCCGTTCAGAGAGATCGCATCATCCCACTCACAGATAAAACCAACATATTTCTGTGAAAAATAACCTTCTTCACCGCGAATGTAATTGTTGTTGCTGATATCATTCCAGGTGCCGAGATAGGAGCCTGAAGAACGCGGATTGGATACCCGATACATCTGCATATAGTACTCATTGCTGCGGTAATTATCCGGCTGACGCGCTGCCCAGTTCGTGTAGCCAAAGACTTCTCCTGTGACCCAGGTTCCTCCGTTCTGTGAAGTGCCGCCTAACCAATATTGTTTTTTGCTTCCTCGGGATACCAGATTTTTTACAGCCTCCTGCTCTCCTGAAGATGTGATCGTCACAAGATGTCCGCCGAGCCCTTCACAATATTTCTTTGCATCTGTCCAGGTTTTGCTCTCTTCAAACCTCTGATAGGTATGTCCGTTATAAGTAGCTGTATCTCCGCTGTCCGCAGATACAAGGACCTGTCCCAAAAGGAAACACAATACCATCATTATTGCAGAAACAAACCCTCTCAACCATTTTTTACCCATTTACACCTCCTCATATAATCAAGTGTTTTTTCTTGAAAAATCAAGGTTTTTCAACCTCT
>JAUNAF010000041.1 GCA_030527715.1 Eubacteriales bacterium | reverse complement strand
GTCAGAACTTCCCTTCGAAGAACTGACGGAGAACGCTGCGGTTGCAGAAGCAATGAACGGCGGAATGGATCTGACAAAGTATCTGACAAATGCCACAGTGACACAGGAGGCACAGGGAACGACACAGGAGTTCGGACTCAAGCTCGACTTCGAGATCACAGATCTTACGGAACTGAAAAATATGTCTGGCAAAAAGATCGCCACCTATCAGCTTCCTGTAAAACTGATTCCGAACACCGGTCAGCACGGAACTCTGTTGGATAAGGGCTTCCCTGCAGGAACCTATGAGATCAGTGACAGTGGTCTTGTTACACTCTACTTCAATGATAACTATGTTACAGCTGAGGCAGAGAAGATCGAAGGTGGTATCGAGTTCTTCGCAACGACCCAGAAGCAGTATGTGGACGATGACGATAAACTTCGAGTGAACTTCGATACAGAAGATAATCATCCTTCTGTAGTGATCGACATCAATAAAGAACTGTTCAGTAAACACGATGTCACAGTAAAGAAGAATTGTACTTCTGTGAATAAGACAGATGACGGTGTGATATTAAATTATACCGTTGAGGTCAGTACAAAAGAAGGAACCGGAAAGGAACTTACTTTCCAGGATGTCCTGAGTGACACCTCAGTTGAACTTGAGTACAGCAGTGTCTCTGTAACAAAACAGAAACTTGAGAATGATACCTGGCAGGATAAAGGAGCGGTAACGACAGATATTACAGAAACCGAGAACGGTAAGTTAAACGGTACCCTCCCGAAACTGTCAGCAAATGAAAAATATCTTGTAACTTATTCAGTGAAGAGAAGTCTCACTGAGGCGGACGGTGTCAAGTACATGAACAACTCTGCAACCGTAGAGAATGATTACGTAAAGGGCAACGACGGAGACAGCGAGAAAGTTGCACGGCACGATCTTTCCATTGAAAAGCAGAAGACCGGAGATGTCGTTATCGACCGTGCTGCTGGAACGATGACCTACACCTATGAGATCAAAGTTTCCTCAGAGTTTGGATCAAATGGAGATATCACTCTGAGCGATGATTTCACAGTGACATCCGATAATTCTGCTGTGAATCTGGATAATGTCACAAAAGCTGCAAGAGATGTTTCTATTAAGAAGTTTGACAAGGACGGCAACCCGTTACAGGCATCCGGAACGAATGTCTATGCTGATAATTCCACAGGAGCACCGAAGGGTACACTTCCGGAATTGAAAGCGGGTGAGTACTATGTGATCACCTATAAGGAAACAGTCAGCAATCTGCCGGAGAACAGCCAGGTAACACTGAATGTCGAAAACAAGGCAAAAGTGAAGGACGGTAATCCTGAGGTCACCACAACGACAACAGATCATCCGACCTGGACGGGATCCGGATATGTAAACTGGATAGAAAAGACCGGAAATTATGACAAAGATAAAAAAATCATCAACTGGGAGATCACGCTGAACAAAGGCGCTTACGGAAATCTGAACGGATACACGCTGAGCGATGTGATGCAGGCTCAGAACCTCAGCTTTAAGGATGTCCAGAATCTTGTCATTTATGATGTCAGGGAAGACGGTGGATGGACCGCTCTGAAAGCAGATGACTTCCTGAATGCAGACGGAACGATCACATTCACAAACGGAAAAACAGTAACAAACAAAGATAACGAACAGTCAAAATATGCTCTGAATACCGGACATGAGTTCCACATTAAATACAGTACGACAGGTGCGGCAGATACCAAGAATTTCTTTGGAAGTGTCAGCAACACTGCACACATCGGAAAGGGTCCTACAGATGATCATCCGACAGATCATGAGGTAGAAGTGCCCGGCGGATCTGTTGAGAAAAAGTTCAAAGGTTCAGAGCCGTTAGAAAAGAAAGGAAATGTACTTCACTGGGAGACGGCGCTGGATGTTCCGGAGAACGGACTTGCAGAAGAGAGCTATATCACAGATAAAATTGAGGGAAACGGCCAGCACTGGTTCACTAAAGAACTGCTGCAGAATCTGAAACTGACCATTGACGGTGAGGCGTATACAGGCAGTTACAGTATTACGGTACTAAGTGCACAGCAGAGCAACGGAAACTGGATGAACAACAGAAGTCTGGATTCCATGCCGAAGGACTCAAAAATCTATGAGTTCCGCGTAACGTTCAATGAGAAGGTTCCGGGAAATGCTTCCGCAGTCAGAAAACTTGTGATGGAATACGATTCCTACACAGAGGTCTACACGACTGCATCGAACGATGCAACCTATCATGAGGGTTCCAGAAGTGTGAGTGGCAGAGCATACGGACATGCGACCAACTACAGTCTGGTAGCGAAATACAACTCAGATGGAAGCAAGGCGATCGACAAAGAACTTTCTGCATGGAAGAGAAGTGATCTCGGCGAGGATGTTTATCTGATGCCGTACAAGCTGGTGATCAACGAGGGACATTCCTCCACTGGCACGATCACAGTCACTGATACGATCGGCGAGGGAATGAGCTTCTATACCGAGAAGGACTGGAAGGGTGCTGATTATGCCTTAAAAGATGGCATTTACTTCTATTATAATAACTATGATGGAAATCAGACAGACTTCCCGCACAATATGAGTTATGAGAACTCTGACCGTCTTTATACACCGAAGGGTGGAAACCAGATAAATTACGGACCGGTATCGAAACTTTCCGGAGAGAATGAGATCAGAATCTCCAAAAACGGAAAACAGCTTGAGATCACGATCCCGGAAGGTGCTTACTGTGAGACCGTAGACGGCCAGACGATCAGTCATTCTATGGTGATCTACTATGCAGTAAAGATCGATCCGTCAGTGATCTCCAAAGGTGAGACATACGTACATGAGTTTGTAAACACTGTAACTGCGACGAATGGCAAAACGAAGACCGTAGATGATGTTACAAACAAAGCATATGATGACTTCGTAACAAAATTCGGCAGTGCAGATGCACTGGATGAGACGTTCGACTATGTAGTCGAGATCAATAAAAAGGAAGCACAGCTGCTGGAGAATGCATCTGCATCGAATGCACATACCTGGGTAAATCCGCTGGTCATCACAGATACCTTCTCCTATGGAAATCTGACAAGTAACGGAGTCCCGGTGATCAAGGATGTTTCACTTCCGCCTGACATGCTGAAGCTGGAAAAGTGGAACGGATCAGACTGGGTAGATGCAGATAACGAGATCCTTTCAAAATCTCTCGAAAAGCAGAATGGCAATGCGGTGCTTACGGTGGAGATCGGCGACGGTGTGACAAACCAGAATGCTTATAAGACACATTATCGTCTGAAGTATACATACGAGTTTGTCTACACATCAGAGTCAAAGCGTCTGTCAAAGATCGAAGGAACCGTAACAAACTCCGTAAGAATCCACGGTGCCGGATCAGAGGGAAACAATACCTCTACAGAGACGGAGCTGAAAAGAGATGGTTCAGTCGCTCATGTATCCAGAGGATTTGAGACACTGACACTCTATAAGACAGCATCAGATAATGCACTGAATCTTTTGCCGGATGCAGTGTTCGAGGTGGAGAGATACAATGGGGAGGAATGGCTTCCGGTAGTAAACCCGGGCGAGAGCTTTGTTACCAAGGCAGACGGCTCACTTGCGATCGGTACCAAGTACGGTGAAGATACCTACTATGTTGCAGTAGATGATGCGTATCGTATCCGAGAGATCAAGGCACCGGAAGGGTATCGTATCCATCCGGGATACATGTATTTCCTGCTGGAGGGCGGTACCAAGAAGATCGTTCCGACAGGCTGGGATACTCTGGAGGAGTATCAGAAGAACATGATCCAGATCGTCGGTGACAAGATGTACGTATCCGACGAGCCGAGCACGGATGATTCCAAGATGGATATCGTCATCCGAAAGAACTGGCAGGATAAGAATCATCGTGAGATCACCAATCCGAAGGACCTTAATGGAGTTCCGGTGGAGGAGATCAAGGTACAGCTTACTGCAAGTTACAAGGATGAGAATGGAAACTTCGTTGAGCTCTATCAGAAGACAGACGGCAGCTGGACGAAAGAGCGTGTAGATCAGAACAGACCACTGGAGAGGGCAACGATTGAAGTATCTCTGACTCCGGAGAATCACTGGATGGTTACCAGAGAGATCCCGAAGAACTTTGGTGACTACCCGCTGTACTACAACGTGGAGGAGGAAGATATTCCGAGCGGCTGGGCAGTAGAGTATGCGCTTGGCGGAGAGCAGGTCTCCTCAACCAAGAAATTCCATACAGATACAGAGCACTCTGTGATCGAGGTTACCAATATACAGGATCAGGATACCACATCAGTAGATGTATATAAGTATTGGCAGCAGCCGGATGGAGATTTTTATGAGACTGCACCGAGAAAGTCGGCGGATGTCACTCTGAAGAGAAACTACTATGTATCTGAAAATTCTGCCGGTCAGAAATCAGATACCTACAACCTGATCCTGAAATTCCAGGGAACTGAGGTAGGAAGACGTACAGGTCTTGGCTGGGGATCACAGGTAGATATGACTGTGCTTCATTCCGATATCGGACATCTGTCTGCGGTACTTCAGTTAGACGGTGCATTTTCAGGAGAAGAGCTGGGTTATACTTCACTTGTGGAAACAAATCCGGGCAGTGAATATCTTTCTGAGGAGCACCTGTCGTTCTACATGCAGGGAGATGTGGTTGTCAACATCAACAGCCCTGGATATCATCTCGTGAATAACAGCTTCGACGAATCTGTAAAGGTTACTGCCGGCAAACTGACAGAAGGAATGCATCTGGATAAGGATTTCGCACAGACGGTAATTCTTTCCGATAATTCCGACTGGCATTACAAGTGGGCGGCACTTCCTATCACAGATGAGGCAGGAAACATGTACAGCTACTTTGTAGAAGAGTCCATGCCTGGCTTTGTGACAACGATCTACAAGGATATAGAGCTGCCGAGCACAGGGGCTCCCGCCAGCAACTCTGTTTACTTCAGGGTATATAACAGAAGACTGGAGAACTACGATACACATATCTCTGTAAAGAAGATCTGGAAGTATGCAGTCACAGACCCTGCGACCGGTGAGGTCACTGCAGGTGATGAGATCACGAAAAAGGATTTTGCTTACAAAGATCTCTCAGATGTCACACTTCAGCTGTACCGGACCACAGATCCGAATGCGGTGAAGGATCCGAAGTTCCCGGAAAACTGTAGTCTGATCAGTACAGTTACGGTCGGAGAAGAGCAGAACTGGAAGTACACCTGGAGAGACCGAGACCAGTATCAGTCCGTACATGTAGATGAAAATGGACAGACCGTACACGGAGATCCGTTTTATTACTACGTATGGGAGACCATACCGGGAACTGATTACAGAATTCTCTATGACGATACTAAGAAGCAGGCAACTGTAACGAACAGTAAGACAGGAGAATCCTACACAGTACTGTATGATCAGGATGAGCCGGAGACGAATACAGACAGCAAAGAAGTAATTCCTCAGACGGAATACAACTCATCCGTTACCAACCTGATTTCTAAGACAACCGTCAGCGCAGAAAAGAAATGGTATGACGCTGAAGGAAATGTGATGAAACCGGAGGATATCAAGGGTGAGATAGAGGTTCAGCTCTACCGAATGACCAGAAATACTGCAGGCAGTGGTTTCAAGGAAGAGGCGATCGGTGATCCGGTGATTCTTTCCGCGAAGAAAGACGGCCAGCAGAATTATACAAAGAACGGATGGCGTTATACCTGGGAGAACCTTACCGCGGGTACCTACTTCATTCGCGAGACGGTCAATGACGGTTACAGCACGACCTATCAGGCAGGACAGATCGAGAGAGATCCTGATGAGCGTGAGGTGCTCGGTGAGGAAACAAACATTCCGACGGAGGCAGCGCTGACAGAGGGAACGATCTACATCAAAAACCAGGAAAAGGCAGTTGAGATCACAGCAAACAAAACCTGGGAGACCGGTTTACAGCAGCGGGATATCGAGGTTGAACTTTACCAGTCCAGAACAAAGAAGCTGGAGAACGGAAAGCGCGTAGAGCTCTACCAGAATGAACAACTCATTTACAGTGCTTACGTAAATACAGAGAGCTTCGACCTGAATCTTGCATCAAATAACTGGACAACCGAGCCTGAAGTGATCAGTGTTTCCGGAGCCGGTGCTCGAGAGCTGCGAAATGTGGACGGTGTTTACACCTGGAGAATTACAAATGCCAGAAATGATATCGAGCTGCATCTGAATGATTCCACTGCACTATATGACCTGACGAACAGAATCAACTCGGATGGTATCAAGATCATCAGTAATGATTCCGGTACGATCGTTCCGATCGATTCGATTCTGTATGACACGCAGACACTTGGAACGAAAAACAAGTGGACTTACCATTGGGAGGATCTTCCATCCACCGATGATGAGGGAGAACCGGTTTATTACTACATCAGAGAGAAGGACTACGATCATCTGTCCTTCCACTCTACCTACAGTTACGAGTACAGTGAGGATGGTAGAATCAATGTAGTAAATATCCATAACGAAGAGGGAAGAACCGCTGCGATCACAGCAAGAAAGGTATGGCTCAATTCAGACGGAAGCAGAATGGAGAATGTACCGGACAAGACGATCAAAGTATATCTTTGCCGCGGACTTAAGGATAAGAACGGTAAGATCGATGAATCCACGGTGGTAATTAGAGATACCGGATATCTGAACAAGGATAACAACTGGACAGTCATCTGGGATGAGCTGATCAAAGCAGATGAATCCGGAAATATCTACTGGTACTATGTGGAAGAGGAAGATATCAGCGGATATAAGATCACTTACTCCAACGATCCGAAAAAGGATCCGGTGGAAAAAGGCTCTGAGGCATCCCTTCAGACCGGTGAACTTACAGTCTACAATACAGAAGAGAAGGCAGAATTCACTGTTAAAAAGGAATGGAAAGACGGCAGTGGAAACACGGATCCGAATCACCCGGGTAAAGTAGGAGTTCAGCTGTACCGAACGACACCAAAGCTGAAATCGAATGCGGCAGAGACAGCCAAGATCACAGTTGTCGATAGTAGTGGAAATGTATGGATTCCTGCAACCGAGACTGGCAGTGGGGCGCTCTTAAAGCTTCCGGATGTATGGGATAATACGAATATTACTTTGGAGGCATCTGAAGGTCTGGCAGTCACGCGGGAAGCTTCTGAAAGTGCTCCGAACTGGGATAAGGGAGATAAAAGCTTTGGATTATACCTTAATTTCAGGCTGACCTTTGAGGAGCCCGGCAGTTATATTCTGAAAGTAAGTAACTATTCTAGTAATGCAGACAAGATTCTGATACCTGCGGAAGCAGTAGGTAAAACAAATGTCGACATTACGGAAGAAATGTCCATGGGTCCTGACTACCATGTATATTTGTCAGATAAAAATGGATGGCAGTATAAGTGGGATGATCTGGAGAAGATCGATAAAGATGGCAATCTCTATTTTTACTATGTAGCAGAGGATTCGGTAATCGGATACAAAGCATCATATGAGTACAAGGTGAGAGATGACAAAACTATTGAATCTGCAGTTATCACCAACACGAAGGACACCACAGATGCTCAGACCAGTGTCAAGGTCAATAAGAGCTGGGATGGCTACAAGGAAGACGAGATCGAGGACTATATCGTTCACCTGACGCTTCGACAGAAGGGTACAGACGATGAAGGTCAGGAGATCGTCGTGGCAGAGCTGATGCAGGATCTGACGAGCGCAGATCTCGATAAAGCCAAAAAGACCTGGAGCTACACATGGGAGAATCTTCCGGACGGTTATAAATACGAAGTTGTGGAGACCAGCGTGACAGATGCTGACGGAAATGAGATCAAGAACTTCGAGACCACGTACAGTGAGAACAATAACACCGTTCCGACTAAGACAGACGGCGTAACTCCTGGCGCAGACATTACTGTAACAAACACAAAGAAGGGTCAGGGAGTACTTCTCCCGGGCACAGGTTCGAAATATCCAATCATATTCTACGCTTTAGGACTTGCATTCCTTGCCTCATCGGCAATCGCAATGCCCTGGGCTTATAGAAGAAAAACAAAAAAGAATACTGGGGGAGGAGGTTAATACATCCGATCCCGGTATTCGGGATGGAACCATGTAGTAATGTAACTATTAATAATATTTTGTGTAATAAACAAAGAAGGAGAAAAACATGAAAAAAACAAGGAAAATTTGGCTTGCCTTAATTATGGCAATGCTGATGACAGCAGCTATGGCAATAGTTGCAGTAGCAAGTGGTGAGAATTTTAGCTTAACGATTCAAAATAGCAAAGGTGATATAACTAAGAATATCTATAATCTGGTTAAAATAGCTACATTTGATGTAGCCGAAGAGGATGGGAAAAAAATACACTCAAATATCAAACCGGAAGATGCATTTCAGTACTTTGATGCGGAAGAAGTTTTAAAATTTAATGAATCAGAGTTAAAAGAGTATGCTGCCAAATTAAAAGAGGAGGCTTTAACTGCTGCTGTAACTGCAACAGAAATCAACGATGGTAAGATTGATAGTTTAGACGCTGGCTATTATCTTTTATATGAAACCAAGCATGATGAAAATGATACTATGATTGCTACAGACATTATCCTTGTAGCAATTGACGATGATAAAGTGGTTACTCTGAAAGAATCAGAGGCAACTGTGGAAAAGAAAATTCTTCTGGAAAAATCTGAAACTAACGTTAGTGACACCAATCCAGAAACTCCGGTAGATGAAAATGTAGTAGCAATCGGTGATATAGTGACCTATCAGCTGAAATCTACGATTCCGAACTATCCGGTAGATGCAAAGAATCTGCAGTACTATCTGACAGATACCTTCTCAGAGGGACTCACCTATGGTGAAATTGATGGAATTACCTATGGTAAAATTACATCAGTGACAGTTGGTGGCATAAAGATTGATGAGGGAAATGCTGGATACAAAGTTGAGCCAATAACGAATGAAAAAGGTGAATCTGGCATTAAGATCTCCCTTGCTTCTGATGAGCTTATTAAAGAAAACGGTGGCAAAGAAGTTATTGTTAAACTGACCGCTACCCTGAATGAAAAGGCAGTTGTAGGTTCTAACGGTAACCCGAACTCTGTTAAACTGACTTATACGAACAACTGGGATAAAAATACAACCCATGATACTGATGAAGATTCTGTCATCACCTACACAGGTAATCTTGAGATCCTGAAGGTGGATGCAGAGGAGAATACGAAAAAGCTTGAAGGGGCAGAATTTGCTATCTACGGTCCAAAGCAGAGTAAGGGATTCATTGGTGAGGGACCGGATGTGGATGTAAGTCTTTCGAAGGCAGCGGCTAAGAACCAGAAAAAGGCACCGGAACAGACCAAAGAGATAGACGGCACAACCTACTATCTCATCGGCATCATCACTACAGAAAAAGATGGCTTAGCTTCCATTACTGGTCTGGACAATGGAACCTACTACGCAGTAGAGACAAAGGCTCCGGAAGGATACAATATCGACAGCACTCCTAAGAAGCTGGAGCTGACCGTTGAGGCAAAAGGAGAAGGAAAGCAGCTTGAGCAGGCCGGAGAGATGGTTACTACCAAGGGAAATGAGGCTACAACTGCTGGCAATACCGTTACATGGAAGGTGACTAATGGAGATGGTACAACAGCAACCATCACCAACAAAAAGGGTATCACCCTTCCTGGTACCGGTGGTCAGGGTACTGTGATCTTCACCATCGGCGGTATCGCTCTGGTTCTTGCAGCATTCGCTATGTTTGTTGCTTACATCAAGAAGATGAAAAAGACTGCATAAGTTTCAGTCTGAAATGATTTGAAAATGCATCTTTTGTAGTTTCGGCCACAGCTTCTGGCAGCTGCCCCAAACGGGCAGCTGCACGGCTGTGGCGGTTACTAGAAAGGATGATGGAATTACTGTGAAAAATAAGCTTTTTATTGCCCTGATCCTTTTTAATTTCCTTGTGGGTTTTGGGTTTATCCTGTATCCTTCTATTGGAAATCTGCTGACGCTGAGTACGGCGTCGGTTTCCATTTCGGAGTATGAGGAGAAGGTCGTTGAACTGGTGCCGAAGTCAGATGTTCGTCTGGATCTGGCGCGTGCGTTCAATGAACACCTCTACCGGGGAACTGCGAGAGAGGATGAGGATAAGGTTTTAAATACGGACAATGGGATGATCTGTTATCTGGATATCCCGAAGATCGATGTATACCTTCCGGTCTACTATGGAACGGGGGATGAGGCACTCTCAAAGGGTGTCGGCTATATCGAGCATACCTCCCTTCCGGTAGGCGGTCCGAATACCAATACCGGTCTGTCAGGTCATACCGGACTCCCGGGTGCGGAGCTTTTTTCTTCGCTGGACAAGCTGGAGAAGAAGGATTGCTTCTACATCCATGTGATGGGAGAGATCCTGGCATACGAGGTATTTGAGATCGCGGTGGTTGAGCCGGACGATTCTGAGCTGGCTGAGATCGAGCCGGGCAGGGATCTGGCGACATTGGTGACCTGTACGCCGTATGGCATCAATTCACATCGGCTTCTGGTCAGAGGGGAGCGTATCCCTTACACTCCGGAGGTGGAGAGTGCGGATGCAGTTTCAGAACAGTCCGTGAAAAAGGGATTGTCTTCTACCGTGAAGAGACAGATACTGGTGATCGCAGCGATTGCAGGATTTGCATTGTTCCTGCTGCTGATCGGTGTGCTGTACAGCAGAAGGCAGCTTGGAAAGCATCAGAAGGAAACGCTGAATGCCCGGGCAGAAAAAGAAAAGGACAAAAATTAAGGACAGGAAGGATGTTTCTGTATGAAACGCAGATTGATGCGGAGACTTCCGCTGGTATTTATCTTTCTGGTATTGGCAGTCGGTGTCGGTGTGCTGGGATACCCGCTCATCAGCAACTGGATCTGTGAATATACCGCCAGCGTTGAGATCGCCGCGTATAACAGCTCTATGGAGCAGGAGGATACTGCTGCTCTTGACAAGATGCTCGCAGAAGCGGAATCTTATAATGCATCTCTGGCAGATAAAGATGCTTCTGCCTCAGCGGTAAGCTATGATGAAGTGCTTGCTCTTTCGGAGGCGATAGGATATGTGGAGATCCCGAAGATCGATATTTATCTGCCGATTTACCGTGGAGTCAGTGATGAGGTACTGCAGAAGGGAATCGGACATATGCCCGAGACCTCACTTCCGGTCGGTGGAAAGTCGACCCATGCGGTATTGTCCGGACATACCGGACTGCCGGCGGCAAAGCTTTTCACGGATCTGGATCATCTGGAGGTCGGAGACAACTTTTATCTTCATGTATTGAACCGCATTCTCGCATACAAGGTAGATCAGATCAAGGTCGTTCTGCCGGATGAGAGTGAGGATATCATGATCAAGCGGGGAGAGGATTATGTGACACTGCTCACCTGCACTCCCTATGGCATCAACAGCCACAGACTACTGGTGCGCGGAACCAGAGTTCCGTTTGAACCCGGTACCGTCAGTGTACAGGCACCTGCAGATACACATACAAAGGCAAAACTTCCGCTGGAGAAGATCGTCTGGTATGCAGGCTTTGGTGCAGGTATCTTTATGATGCTGATTATTCTGCTGATTCTGTTCTTCCCTGAGAGAAAGAAGAAGGACGAACAGAAAGCAGACGCAGATAGAACAACGTAGAAAGGATACAGTTTCGATGAGAGAGAGAAGGACAGAGAGGACGGGATACCGTCTGGCAGCAAGAGCAGTCCTGGCACTGTGCATGCTGTGGGTGCTGCTGAGCGGCTCAGTATTTGCCGAAAATGTGAAAAATGGTTCACTGACGGTTCAGGTGCCGAAGGATGCGGTAGAGGGAACAGAGATTTCCGTATATCGTGTGGCAGATTATAACGGAAGTGTCTATACATTTACAAAAGACTTTGAAAAGTCAGGAATCGTGATCGAAAACCTGAATGACAGCAAGAAAGCGCAGGATGCTGCAAAGAGTGCGGCAGAGTTTGCGGCAGGCAAAAAGCTGAAGGCGCAGGCTGCAAAGAAGGCTGATAAGACGGAGACCGTAAACTTTGCTTCTTTGCAGGCAGGCATCTATCTGGTGATGCAGACTGCAGGCAGTGATACCATCAAGCTTCAGCCGGCACTGGTGCCGATCCCGTATGCGGGTTCAGAAGGATGGATCTATGATGCTTCCATTTCTCCGAAAGCTTCTTATCCGACCGGCGCTGTGATCGCAAAGAAGGTGAACAAGAAGAATGGAAAGGATCTTGCGGATGCACACTTTGTGCTTCAGCAGAAGACTTATCTTGGCAAGGACGAGAATCCGGCAAACGGAGAGACTGTTCAGGAAGATAAGGGCGGACGCTATTACTGGAAAGAGTTCAAGAAAGATCTGAAATCTTCAAAAGCAGGGCAGATCGTAGTTTACGATATGCCGTTTGGCTCCTATCGCTTTATCGAGACACAGGCTCCGAAAGGCTTTATCCTGGATAAGACCCCGCACGAGTTTGAGATCTCAAAGGGCGGTGAGGTAAAGGAAGTCAAGGAAGTCTGGGAAACAGCTTCCGGAACGGTCGTTGAGCTTACGATCAATAACGTACCGGAGGAAGAGGAGACAGAGACTGAGTCCGAATCCGAATCTGAGAACGAGACGGAATCTGAGACCGGTTCTGTGAAGTACAAGTCCGGTTCCGGATCATCCAATGGAACTTCCGGAAGCTCCGGAGGCTCGAAGTCTTCCAACGGCAGTGTGAAGACCGGAGATGATACCCCGATCCGCACATGGCTTGCAGTATTCGGCATTGCAGCAGTGATCGTGATCGTACTGCTCATCGTGCGCAGAAAGAAAAAACAGAAGTAATCAGTTACTTAGAAGGCAGATGATCTGAAAAAGGTTATCTGCCTTTTTTGATGCCGGGCATGCAAAGTGCTGTTGCTTCTGGGCATCAGAAAGTGAATCCGGGATCAGGTTTTCTCAGGCAATGCACGAAAAATCCGGAATTACTTCAGAATTCTTGTCAAAAAAGGCTGCTTTTCAAGTGACTTGCACAAAAATAAAAAAAATCCAGCTGTTTTCGTGCATCAAAAGGCATGTTTCCGTTGATTCTTGCACGAAAAATCCAGAATAAAGGGCATGTTTTGTGCAACAGGCAGTGATTTGATCTGAAAATGGCATGAAAATAAGTATTTAAATTTGCTTTTTGTGCATGGCATCGGCGGAAAGAAGATTTTGCTCTCCGGATGGTCCTGCCGGCACTTGTATTCATGAAGCTGGTATTGCAATGAGGACCTATTGCTATTTGCTCTTTGGACAGGTATAATGTAAGCACTCAGATTTGAACGCAGCCTGCGTTCATGAGTGAAGAAGCGAAGCGGATCGCGAATGTCCGCTTTACATACAATGGAGGAATTGTTAGTTATGAGTATGGATGAATTATTACGTCTGCCGAAGGTGGATCTGCACTGTCATCTGGACGGTTCTCTTTCCAGAGAGTTTGTACAGGATATTCTGGGAACTGAGGTCAGTGATGCGCAGCTGATGGCAGAGCCGGACTGTTCCAGTCTGGTGGAATATCTGGAGAAATTTGACCTGCCGCTCAGATGCATGCAGACAGAGGAGCATCTGGAGGCAGCTGCTTATGATCTGATCCGCACTGCAGCAGCGGACCATGTGATCTACATTGAGACCAGATTTGCACCGCTGTGTTCCATGGAGAATGGACTGACAGTCGGACAGATCATTGAGGCTGTTCTGCGCGGCTTAAAAGAGGGTGAGCAGGATTTCGGCGTGAAATCTAATATCATTGCCTGCGCAATGCGTCACCACAGCAAGGAGCAGAATCTGATGCTGCTTCATGAGATCGCTCCGTATGTTGGCAAAGGTGTCTGTGCAGCGGATCTGGCGGGAGATGAGGCATCTTTCCCGGCAAGCGGGTTTGCATATTTTACAGAGGAAGCTGCAAAGCTGTCGATTCCGCTGACTCTTCATGCAGGTGAGACCGGAAATGCTCAGAATATCATTGATTCTGTAAAGCTGGGTGCGCTCCGTGTCGGACACGGTATTGCGATGAATCATCATCCGGAGATCATTGAGCTCTGCAGAGAGAAGAAGATCGGTATCGAGATGTGTCCGATCAGCAACATGCAGACACATGCGTCAACACTGGAGGACTATCCGTTCCGCAAATTCCTGGAGGAGGGACTTGTGGTGACGATCAATACGGACAACCGTACCGTCAGCGGCACTTCTGTGACGAAGGAGCTGCGATTTTTGAGAGATCACTTCCAGATCACGGACGAGGAGATCCGGAAGGTAACGGAAAATGCGATCAACGTCAGCTTTGCGGACGAGGAGACAAAGGAACAGCTGAGAGCAAAACTGGAAAGATAGGAAGTAAAGATGCAGATTACAGTGAAACCGTTAGAAGAAAAATATCTTGCACAGGTGATTGAGATTTGGAATGAAGTTGTTGAGGAGGGAGTCGCCTTCCCGCAGGAGGAGTACCTGGAGATGGAGAGCGGAAGGACCTTTTTTGAGGCACAGACCTATGTCGGTGCCGCCGTCGGAACGACAGAACAGAATCAGGAGGAGGTATACGGCATGTATATTCTCCATCCGAACAACATCGGCCGCTGCGGTCATATTTCAAATGCCAGCTTTGCCGTAAGGTCTTCATCGCGCGGGCTGCATATCGGAGAACTTCTGGTGAAGGATTGTTTAAGCCAGGCTAAGAAGGCAGGATTTTCTCTGATGCAGTTCAATGCGGTGGTGGACTGCAATGTCCATGCAAGACACCTTTATGAGAGACTGGGATTTCAGGAACTTGGAAGTATCCCGGCAGGATTTCGGATGAAGGATGGTCATTATGAGGACATCCACGTCTATATCCGCCAGCTTGAGGAGGTATAAGGAGGAGTTCATATGCTGTTTATTGAGTACCCAAAGTGTTCTACCTGTAAAAAAGCAAAGAACTGGCTGGACAGCCACGGGATTGCATATACGGACCGCCACATTGTGGAGCAGAATCCGGACTTTGAGGAGCTGAAGGAGTGGTATGAGAGAAGCGGGCTTCCGCTGAAGCGCTTTTTCAACACCAGCGGAAACCTCTACAAGGAGATGAAGCTGAAGGATCAGCTTCCGACAATGAGTGAGGAGGAGCAGCTGAAGCTGCTTGCCACGAACGGTATGTTAGTGAAGCGTCCTCTAATCGTGAAGGATGATGTGATCCTGACCGGATTTAAGGAAGCTGAGTGGGATGAAAAGCTGGCATAGACATCCGTCATATGCGAATGACAGGCTGCTTTTCCTCAATATAAGCTGGCTCTGCGTCTGAGAGGAGCTGTAAAGTCACGGCATGATAGAGTGCCGTGGCTTTTTTTGTCTCGTAAAGCAGCTGCAGTGCGCTGGTCTTCTGCAGGTCTGTGTGATCCTCGAAATGCTGCAGGATGTCTTCGGCATCCGCAAATTTGGTGATCAGAGGGATCACGGCACTGCGGCGTATCCTGGCAAGCAGGTCGGAGGAGGCTGTTCTGAAGCCGAGCAGTCTTCCGTAGAGTGCATCTTCGAAGGAAACAGTGCTGTCAGAGGTGTTCTTTGGCAGCTGAAGCAGAAGATGCAGCAGTGCACGCTGGATCGTGAGTTCCGTGATATTTTTGGTCTTGAGCTCCTGTACAAAGGTGTCGAAGTCGGTGTAGGATGGCTGCAGACGCTCGATGCGTCTTGCAAGTGCCTCAGGGACATCGAAGCAGGAGGCATAGTCCTTCCAGCCGCCGCCCATCAGCAGACGATAGTGCAGCATGGCGGAGAGATCGTCGGATGTGAGGGACGGCACCTGTTTCAGTGTCTGGATCAGAACCTCTGCGGAGGCATCCGGAATCCAGCTGCGCAGATCCGAATAGCGGGCAGATTCCTGCTGCAGATAACTGCGGACCGCCGTTGCGGAAGCATATCCGGTCTGAAGTGCAGTTTCATGATAGCCGCTGCCCACACGTCGGATCAGGACAGGCTGAGGTGTACTTCCCTGGGGCAGCCGTTCCAGTGCTTTCAGATACTCGATCGCAAGAATATTGTTTGGCGAGGAGAGGATCAGGCGCAGCTCCTGTTCATCACAGGAAAGCTCAGACCCGGTCAGGGTATCTGACCTCAGAGCAGCAAGGACGGCCTCCTGGCGCGCAGCCGGGTAGGAGAGTCCCTGTTTCAGAGCGTTCTGCAGTACAGAGCGGTAGTCATCCGGTTCCTCATTGAGCAGGGAGGCGATCGCCTGCAGCAGCGGAAGATCATCGCATTCCGCGCCAAAGCAGAGATAGTCTACACAGCCCAGTCCGGCGATCAGATGTACAGCTCCTCTTGCAAAATACTCGGCACTTCCGGTTGCAAAGCGCACCGGAAGCTCATAGACGGCATCTGCTCCTCCGAGAAGTGCCATCTGTGTACGCACATGCTTGTTTACCAGAGCAGGTTCCCCGCGCTGGACAAAGTCACCGCTCATTGCGACAACAATCGCATCGGCGCCGGTCAGACGTCGGATCTCTCTGAGCTGGTAGGCGTGACCATTGTGAAACGGATTGTATTCAGCGATAACAGCAGCAGTTTTCATAGGCAGATCCTCCCATCTTTAAAATGGATGCGGGCAGAGTTTCAGAACAGAAGGTGATAGATCACCGGAATCAGGATCGCAGGCAGCATATTTGCCAGACGGATGCCTTTGTTCCAGATCAGGTTGATGCCAACGCCTGTGATCATGACAGAACCGACCATGGAGAGGTCGGAGATCATCGCGGTGGTCATAAACGGCGCGATAAAGTGTGCGAGCAGTGTGATGCTTCCCTGATAGATTCCGAGCGGGATCGCAGCAAATGCGGCACCGACGCCGAGGGTCGAGGCGAAGATCAGGGAGATCATAAAGTCGAGGGCAGCCTTTGCGGTCAGCGTGGAGAAATCTCCGGTCATGCCGTTTTCCAGCGAACCGACGATTCCCATTGCACCGACGCAGATCACGAGTGCATTGCTCATAAAAGCTTCGATGAAACGGCTGTCACCGTCCGCATGCGCAGCCTTTTTGATCCGGTTGCCGAACTGCTCCAGATGCAGTTCGATCTGAAAAAATTCACCGACAATGGTGCCGATGATCAGTGAGATGATGACGAGCATCGAGCCCGAGGTCGAGATGACACCGTTGGAGATGGTAAACATCTTGGAGAGTGTACCGGAGGCACCGATGTAGAGGGTGCAGAGTCCGAGTGCATTCATCAGAGAGGTTTCATATTTACGGATAGTTTTGCCGCCGAGAAGATTTCCGAGGATGCCGCCGGCGATGACAGCGATCATATTGATGATTGTTCCCATAGATTTTCACTTTCCTTGCCTGCTTTGTATAGTTTTTCGTAGATTATTTGCGTATTCAGGCGTTTTTCAGTGTAACACTGTACGAAAAAAAATTCAATATATTCACTCTTTGACAGGATTCCTTGTTGAAAATTTAAAACGGAAAGTCTATAATAAACATATATGCTCTGATGCAGGTCATCAGAGGGATAGATTTTACACTTTGTATTTTTGAAAGGAGTCATAAAGATCATGGGATTTATTGACGTAATCAAGGAGAGAGCAAGAAGCAATAAGAAGACAATCGTTCTTCCGGAGACTGAGGACCGCAGAACATATGAGGCTGCTGCCCAGATCCTGAAAGAGGGTATTGCAAATATCGTTCTGATCGGTAGCGAAGAGGCTGTAAAAAAAGGCAGCGAAGGTCTGGACATCAGCGGTGCTGTTGTAGTTGATCCGGCTACTTATGAGAAAACTCCGGCTTACATCGAAAAGCTGGTTGAGCTTCGTAGCAAAAAGGGTATGACTCCGGAGCAGGCAAAAGAGATTCTGTTAAATCAGTATCTGTACTACGGCGTTATGATGGTAAAGATGGGCGATGCAGACGGTATGGTTTCCGGTGCCTGCCATTCTACCGCTGATACCTTAAGACCGTGCCTGCAGATCTTAAAGACAAAGCCGGGCACAAAGCTGGTATCTGCATTCTTCCTGATCGTTGTTCCGGACTGCGAGTACGGCGCAAACGGTGCATTCGTATTCGGCGACAGCGGACTGGTTCAGGATCCGAATCCGGAAGAGCTGGCAGCTATCGCAGAGTCTTCTGCAGAGTCCTTCCGTCTTCTGGTTCAGGAGGAGCCGATCGTTGCAATGCTTTCTCACTCCACCATGGGAAGTGCAAAGCATGCTCTGGTAGACAAGGTCGTAGAGGCTACCAAGATCGCAAAAGAGCAGTATCCGCATCTGAAACTGGACGGCGAGCTGCAGCTTGACGCAGCTATCGTACCGAGTGTTGGTTCTTCCAAGGCTCCGAACAGCGAAGTTGCAGGTAAGGCAAACGTTCTTATTTTCCCGAACCTGGATGCTGGTAACATCGGTTACAAGCTCGCACAGAGACTGGCTAAGGCTGAGGCATACGGACCTGTTACCCAGGGTATCGCTGCTCCGGTCAATGACCTTTCCCGTGGATGCTCTGCTGAGGATATCGTAGGTGTTGTAGCAATCACTGCTGTACAGGCACAGGCTCAGAAATAAAGAGATGGAGCGTGTCTCCAACTCTAAGTAATGCGAATGTCCGCTTTACTATTTCAAAAAGATCATACGATGAAAGATCATACGAGGGAGGATCATAAAATGAATGTTGTAGTTATCAACTGCGGAAGTTCATCACTGAAATATCAGCTGATCAACTCTGAGAGCGAAGAAGTACTGGCAAAGGGTCTCTGCGAGAGAATCGGTATCGACGGAAGACTGGTTTACCAGAAGAGCGGTCTGGACAAGGAGATCACTGAGGCTCCGATGCCGACTCATAAAGAGGCAATTCAGATGGTTCTGGATGCACTGGTAAACGAGAAGACCGGTGCGATCTCCAGCCTGTCTGAGGTAAATGCTGTAGGTCACAGAATCGTCCATGGCGGCGAGAAGTTCGCAAGCTCTGTTGTGATCACAGACGAAGTGCTTGCAGCAGTTGAGGAGTGCAATGACCTTGCTCCGCTGCACAACCCGGCAAACCTGATCGGTATCAATGCCTGCAAGGAGCTGATGCTGGGCGTACCGATGGTTGGCGTATTTGATACCGCTTTCCATCAGACCATGCCGAAGAAGGCTTATCTCTACGGTCTTCCGTATGAGTACTATGAGAAGTATGCTGTTAGACGCTACGGCTTCCACGGCACCTCTCACAGCTTTGTTTCCAAACAGGCTGCAGCTTTCCTTGGACTGGATCTGAACGATTCCAAGATCATCGTTGCACATCTGGGCAACGGCGCTTCCATCAGTGCTGTATTAAACGGCAAGTGCGTAGACACCTCCATGGGTCTTACTCCGCTTGAGGGTCTTGTAATGGGAACCCGTTCCGGTGACATCGATCCGGCAATCATGGAGTTCGTTGCAAAGAAAGAGAACCTGGACATCGCAGGTGTTATGAACGTATTAAATAAGAAGTCCGGTGTCTTCGGTGTATCCAAGCAGCTCTCCAGCGACTTCCGTGATCTTGAGGAAGCTATGAACGCAGGCAACGAGTTCGCTGAGAACGCTATGGAAGTATTCTGCTATCGTGTAGCTAAGTACATCGGTTCTTATGTAGCAGCTATGAACGGCGTAGATGCGATCGCATTCACCGCTGGTATCGGTGAGAACGCAGCAATCGTTCGTGAGAAGGTACTTGGATATCTTGGATACCTCGGCATCACCATGGATGCAGAGGCTAACAAGAAGCGCGGAGAGGATAACGTGATCTCCACAGCTGATTCCAAGGTTAAGGTTGCAGTGATCCCGACCAACGAGGAGCTTGCAATCTGCCGTGAGACAGTAGCACTGGTAAAATAGTCTAAACTGATATAGCGTAGTC
>JAUNAF010000040.1 GCA_030527715.1 Eubacteriales bacterium | reverse complement strand
AATTAACTTTTAGAATCTTTCAAGGTTGTATCACTATTTAATTATCAAGGTTCTTATTTCTTACCGTCTCTCGCGACAGCTTTGTAATAATATCACAGTCGCTTGAGTTTGTCAACAACTTTTTTAACTTTTTTTGAAAAGTTTTTTTGAAGTTGTTTAACGGAGAAAGAGGGATTTGAACCCTCGCGCCGCGTGAACGACCTACACCCTTAGCAGGGGCGCCTCTTCAGCCTCTTGAGTATTTCTCCTGAAGAATTTCTTCCCTTATACCAATGCGTTCATTTGTGACGCATGAGTTATTCTAACAGTTGACTTCCTATTTGTCAACAACTTTTTTTATTTTTTCTTCAATTCTTTTTTTCACGATTTCTGCGATCTCTGTTGTCTTCTTATCCTTGTACTCTTCATAGGTGATCGGCTCCAGATAATGCACCTGTACCGTTACCTGTTTTAAGCTGTGAGAATCAAACGGATAATAGGAATCGATCAGCGCTACCGGAACGATCGGACACTTTGCCTTCGTCGCAGCCTTAAAGCTTCCTCCCTTGAAATCCAGAAGCTGATTGCCAAGCTTTGATCTGGTTCCCTCCGGGAAGATCAGATAGTTTCGTCCTGCTGCCACTTCCTTCGTCACCTGCATAATGACACCCAGAGACTGACGGACATCCTCACGATCCATAGCCTGGGCTCCCATGATCTTTCTCACCTGCTTTACGAACGGCACATCTGCCACTTCCTTTTTCATGACAACAGAAAGCGGATGATCACAGGTATCGATCACAGCCAGCACGTCAAACATTCCCTGGTGGTTCGGATACAAGATAAATCCGTCCTCCTTCGGAATATTCTCCTGTCCTGAAGTCAGAAGTTCTATATTTCCTCCTCTGATCGCGCGTCTGCAGATCTTTCTGAGCAGGGCATACCGCTCCCACTCCGTATGCTGATCATCATCTCTTGCATATAATAGAAGCTGGATCGCCATCCATGGAACTGTCAGCAGGTTTCTGAGTACCATCATTACAATACGTCTCATACGCTTTCCTTACCTCCGTACTTTCTGACGATCTGCTGCATGGTATCCCACTTTTTCTCCATATCTGCGACCAGACAGAACTGCGTGCGCGCACGATCCAGGTTCTGCCCCGGACGATGGATACGGAAATAGATGTCGCCCTGCAGATGATCCATCAGAAATCTCATACCGCATTCATAAGTCATCACCTTTGCACCCATGGGAAGAAGAGAGATTTCCAACGGTGACAGCTTTTCACGGCACTCCTCCAGAAATCCCTTCGTATAGATCTCAAAAAGTCCCATATCGCAGCTTACCTTCGACAGATCCTGCTCATCCTCTGCTGCCGTACTTGCACCAAAGCGTATGGAATCTCCGAAGTCATTCATTGCCAGTCCCGGCATGACCGTATCCAGGTCGATCACACAGACTCCCTTTCTGGTATCCGGGTCCATCATAATATTATTCAGCTTTGTGTCATTATGCGTTACACGCAGCGGAAGCTTTTTCTGCTCCAGCAGCTCTGAAAAATAATTCGCTGTCTCCTCGCGCTCAAGTACAAAGCGGATCTCCTCCTGTACCTCGGCAGCTCTTCCCATCACATCCTCATCGACTGCCTTTTTGAAGGCTGCAAATCTGGCTCTGGTATCGTGGAAGCGCTCGATCGTCTCGTGCAGACTCTCTGCCGGATAGCCTGAGAGCATGTTCTGGAATTTTCCGAAGGCACGTGCACTCTCATAAAAATCCTCAGGAGACTCCACCTGATCAAAACAGACAGCATGATCGATATAGCGGGTCACGCGCCAGTATTCTCCGTTTTCATCCCTGTAACAGGACTTTCCTCCCAGCTCCGGAATGACATTCAGTGTCTCACGTCTCGGATCGCCGCCCTGTTCTGCAATTATCTTCTGCAGATAGGACGTGATCCCCATCATATTTTCCATCAGCTCTTCCGGCTTCGGAAAAACATGCTGATTGATCTTCTGAAGAATCATTTTTTCTCCGGAAGTCAGCTTTACAAGATAGGTTTCATTGATATGACCATTTCCCCAACCCTCGACAGAGACAACACTGCCGGCAGGAAAAAAATGTTCTGCTACACGGACCAAAGCTTCTTTATCCATATTATTTCTCTACTCCATTGATAAATTTGGGGTCTCTCCCCGGTTATCCCAGCTGCATCTGATCCTGAGGACGGCTCACCTTTCCCTTCAGTCTCTGACACATCGCCTCATTCGCTTCCCTCTCCTCCAGATCGGGCAGCTCCTTCAGCGTGATTTTTTCTCTGTATTTTCTTTCAAGTGCCTTTTCGATCAGATAATCCGCCACCTGAGGATTTTTGGGCAGGAGCGGTCCGTGCAGATAGGTTCCGATGACATTTTTATATACGACACCCTCATATCCGCTCTTTCCGTCATTCCCGCTTCCGTAGATCACACGTCCGAAAGGCTTGTTGTTTTTCAGATTGGTACGGCCGGCATGGTTCTCAAATCCTACGACCGGCATGGAAAACAGATCGCTCTCCAGAATAATATTATCGATCAGACGATAATTTTCTCCCTGCTCGGTATCCAGATCTATGATCCCCAGTCCCTCGATCCGGCCTTCCGCTGTCTGATAATAGTTTCCCAGCAGCTGATAGCCTCCGCAGACTGCGATCACGACACCATTGTCCTCGACATAGGCTCTGAAATCCTCCCTGATCTCCAGCAGACGTCTGCATACCAGCATCTGCTCACGGTCAGACCCTCCTCCGAGCAGCACAATGTCCAATTTTGAAAAATCGATCTCATCTGTGATTTCAAATGAAACCACCTCCGCCTGAATATCACGCCACTCACAGCGCTTTTTCAGGCACTGAATATTTCCGCGGTCTCCATAGAGATTCAGGAGATCCGGATAAAGATGCCCTATTGTAAGATTCATCCCTGCTCTTCCATCCTCTTCAGAATATTATGTGATGCATACAGTCCGGTATAGTTGACCAGCACGTAAAGATTTTTACATCCGTGGTCGATCCGTTCTCTGATCGCCTTCTCGACATCCGGTTCCGCCGCTGACGAAATGTCTGCATACTTCAACCTCAGACGCATATCCAGACAGCGCTTTCCGCAGACCGTGATGGAATTGATCCCATCCTCTGCCAGACGCTCAAAATCGACATCCCAAAGCCAGGAGACATCGATTCCATCCTGCGCATTGTCATTGATCAGGATGATCAGATCCTTTAAGGACTCGTCCTCCATCACAGCAGCAATATTCTGATTAAATCCGGCAGGATTTTTTGCCAGATTCAGGATTACCTTCGTATCACGGATCTGAAACTGTTCGTTTCTGCCGTTTTCCGGATTGAAGCCTGCGAGCAGCTCATTAAAGTTCTCGACCGGCAGACCTGCCTCCCGCACTGCTGCATATACCGCGAGAATATTGTATACATTATAAAATCCCCGGTAATCTGCTCTGACCTGATTTTCCTCCACCCGAAAGCTCAGTCCTTTTTTTGTACTGATCTCAGATGCATTGTAGGTGATCTCCGGTCTCTGAAAGCCGCAGCTGCTGCAGTGGTAATCTCCAAGCTGGCTGAAATGATAGAACCGGTATTCCATCTTCGCACCGCAGCGCTTGCAGAATCTTCCCTCTCTGATCTCATTGACCGGCGTTTTCTCAAATACACGATCCCGGATGCCGTAGGTGACATACGGATTTCCGCTCTCCGTCGCAAGGAAAGCAGACAGGGCATCGTCTGCATTGACGATGATCTTCATCTTTGGCGCCATCTCCATCGCCTTTTTCAGAAGATTCATCGTGATATCGATCTCTCCGTAGCGGTCCAGCTGATCACGGAAAAGATTCGTCAAAATCATATAATCTGGTTGAAAATAAGGGAAAATATGAAGGGTGGACGCTTCATCTACCTCAATACAGGCATAATCCGCGTCCAGCTCTCCGTTTAATTTCGCATTTAAAACAAAGGTGGACACACAGCCATTGAGCATATTCGCTCCCGCATGGTTGCAGACCACCTTCCTGCCCTGTGCCTCAAGCACAGAGCAAAGCAGGTTATTTGTCGTTGTCTTGCCGTTCGTACCGCAGACAACGAAAATTTTTTCTCTTACATTTCCGGCCAGAAAGGTCAGAATCCCCGGATCGATCATCATCGCAACTTTTCCTGCAAGCGTCTCTCCCTGTTTTCCGACCATTCTGCAAAATTTTGCAGTTATTTTAGCGGCTGTTATCGCCGTTATCCTGCGTATTCTCATTTTCGTTTACTTCTTCTTCTGTCTCTTCTATGTCGGTCTCCTGGCTGCTCTCTCTTACCTTGGCAATACTTGCCACGCTGATATTTTCTTCCAGGTTCATCAGCTTTACTCCGGAAGTCACTCGTCCGAGCACAGAAATATCTCTGCACGGCATCTGAATGATGATACCTTCCGTATTGATCATCATGACCTCATTCTCCTGGTTCACCATCTTGGCTCCCACGACATTGCCGGTCTTTTCCATGATCTTGTAGCACTTAACGCCCTTACCGCCGCGGCTCTGCAGCTTGAATTCAGATACCTGGGTACGTTTGCCCATACCCTTCTCTGAAACGATCAGCATATAATCGCCCTGCACAGTCAGCTGCATGGCAACTACTTCATCGCCGTCCGTAAGGTTGATACCTCTTACACCCATGGAATCTCTGCCGGTGCTTCTGACATCGGACTCCATGAAACGGATACACTGTCCGTACTTTGTCACAAGAAGGATCTCCTTCTCGTTATCTGTAAATTTTACCTCGATCAGCTCGTCGTCCTCGCGCAGATTGATCGCTACCAGTCCGTTCTTGCGGACATTCGCATAATCTGCTACCGGAGTCTTCTTGACGATACCCATCTTTGTGGCCATGAACAGATAGTGACCCTCATTGTAGCCGTCGATCGGGATCATCGCTGTGATCTTCTCGCCCGGCTGCAGCTGAAGCAGGTTAATGATCGCCGTACCTCTGGAAATTCTGCTTGCCTCCGGAATTTCATATGCCTTCAGACGGTAAACACGTCCGCTGTTCGTGAAGAACATCAGCGTATGATGGGAGGTCGTCAGCAGCAGGTCCTCGATATAGTCCTCATCGATGGTCTGCATACCCTTGATTCCCTTGCCGCCGCGGTTCTGTGAGCGGAAGTTGTCTGTAGTCATGCGCTTGATATAGCCAAGTCTGGTCATCGCGATGATGATATCCTCCTTCGGAATCATATCCTCCATGGAAATATCATACTCATCGAAGCCGATCGTGGTTCTTCTGTCATCACCGTACTTGTCACGGATCGTCAGGATCTCTCTGCGGATCACTCCGAGCAGCACCTTGCGGTCTGCCAGGATCTCCTTCAGTTCTCCGATCCTCTTCATCAGCTCAGCATATTCATTCTCCAGCTTCTCTCTTTCCAGACCGGTCAGCGCACGCAGACGCATATCTACGATCGCCTGTGCCTGTACATCGGAAAGCTGGAATCTCTCCATCAGGCTTGCCTTCGCTTCCTGAGTGCTTCTGGATCCGCGGATGATTCGGATCACCTCATCAATGTGATCCAGTGCGATCAGCAGACCCTGTAAGATATGAGCTCTCTCCTCTGCCTTGTTCAGCTCGTATCTGGTTCTTCTGGTCACGACCTCCTCCTGATGTCTCAGGTAGTAGGTCAGCATCTCCAGAAGATTCATGACCTTCGGCTCATTGTTGACCAGAGCCAGCATAATTACGCCAAAGGTATCCTGCAGCTGTGTATGCTTGTACAGCTGATTCAGGATCACATTTGCATTGACATCTCTGCGAAGCTCGATGTTGATGCGCATTCCCTCACGGCTGGACTCATCTGTCAGTGCGGTAATACCGTCGATTCTCTTCTCCTTGACAAGATCTGCGATCTTTTCGATCAGTCTTGCCTTGTTTACCATGTACGGAAGCTCCGTAACGATGATGCGGCTCTTTCCGTTTGGCATGGATTCAATGTTTGTGACCGCTCTTACACGGATCTTTCCTCTTCCGGTGCGGTATGCCTCCTCGATACCTCTGGTACCCAGGATCTGCGCTCCGGTCGGAAAATCCGGCCCCTTCACGATCTGAAGGATCTCCTCAAGCGCGGTCTCTCTGTCCTCCTCCACACGGTTATCGATCAGCTTAACCACTGCATCGATGACCTCTCTGAGGTTGTGCGGCGGAATATTGGTCGCCATACCTACCGCAATACCTGAGGTACCGTTGACCAGAAGGTTCGGATAGCGTGCAGGCAGAACGGACGGCTCTTTCTCGGTCTCATCAAAGTTCGGAGTAAAGTCTACCGTATCCTTGTTGATGTCCGCCAGCATCTCCATCGAGATCTTGCTCAGTCTTGCCTCAGTATATCGCATAGCTGCGGCACCGTCTCCGTCGACGGAACCGAAGTTTCCGTGTCCGTCAACCAGCGGATATCTGGTGGACCATTCCTGAGCCATATTAACCAGTGCACCGTAGATGGAGCTGTCACCATGCGGGTGATATTTACCCATGGTATCGCCGACGATACGCGCGCACTTACGATGCGGCTTATCCGGACCGTTGTTCAGCTCGATCATGGAGTAGAGGACTCTTCTCTGTACCGGCTTTAAACCATCTCGCACATCCGGGAGGGCACGGGAAGCAATGACACTCATGGCGTACTCTATATACGATTTTTCCATCGTCTTTTTCAGATCGACCTCATGAACCTGATCAAAAATATTATCTTCCACTAATTTTCCTCCTGTTAAATGTCAAGATTCTTGGCATACTTGGCATTTTCTTCAATAAACTCACGTCTCGGCTCTACCTGATCTCCCATCAGAGTGGTGAAGGTCAGATCCAGCTCGGATGAAGTCTCCTCATCCATATTTACGCGCAGAAGAATTCTCTTTTCAGGATCCATGGTAGTCTCCCAGAGCTGTTCTGCGTCCATCTCTCCAAGTCCCTTATATCTCTGTATCTTATTATTCTGATCACGGCCGACCTCCTGAAGGATCGCATCGAGCTGCTCATCAGAATATGCATACCAGACCTTTTTATTCTTCTCCAGCTTGTAAAGAGGCGGCTGTGCCAGATATACATGTCCCTCTTTGATCAGATCCGGCATGAATCTGTAGAGGAAGGTCAGCAGCAGGGTGCTGATATGAGCACCGTCCACGTCCGCATCGGTCATGATAATGATCTTGTTGTAGCGCAGCTTTGAGATATCAAAATCCTCATGGATACCGGTTCCGAAAGCAGTGATCATCGCCTTGATCTCTGCATTTGCATAGATACGGTCCAGTCTTGCCTTCTCTACGTTCAGGATCTTGCCTCGCAGCGGAAGGATCGCCTGTGTCGCACGGCTTCTCGCAGTCTTTGCGGAACCGCCCGCGGAGTCTCCCTCTACGATATAGATCTCACAGTTTTTCGGATCCTTGTCAGAGCAGTCAGCCAGTTTTCCCGGCAGAGACAGTCCCTCAAGTGCGGATTTTCTTCTGGTCAAATCACGCGCCTTTCTGGCAGCCTCTCTCGCACGCTGTGCCATGATGGACTTCTCCAGGATCAGCTTTGCCACCTGCGGGTGCTGCTCCAGGAAAATCATCAGCTGCTCAGATACTACGGAATCTACCGCGCCTCTTGCCTCGCTGTTTCCAAGCTTCTGCTTCGTCTGACCTTCAAACTGCGGCTCGCCGATCTTGATGCTGATGATCGAGGTCAGACCCTCACGGATATCATCACCGTTCAGACTTTCTGTCTCTTTGATCAGCTTGTTCTGTCTTGCGTAGCTGTTAAAGGTTTTTGTCAGCGCATTCTTAAATCCGGTCAGGTGTGTACCGCCCTCCGGTGTCGTAATGTTATTTACAAAGCTGTAGGATCCCTCATTGTAGCCGTCATTGTGCTGCATGGAAACCTCTACATAGACATCATCCTTTGATCCCTCACAGTAGATGATGTCCGGATAAAGCGGAGTCTTTCCCTTGTTCAGGTAGGCAACGAACTCACGGATACCGCCCTCATAGTGGAAGGTATGTGTGCGCAGCGGCTCCTCTCTCTCGTCCTCAAGAATGATCCTGATATTCTTTGTCAGGAATGCCATCTCTCTGAGGCGCTGCTTTAATGTATTGTAATCAAAGACCGTCTCCTCAAAGATTTCCTTATCCGGAAGGAAGGTGACCTTCGTTCCGGTCTTCTCCTGATCACAGCTGCCAACGACCTTCAGCGGATACATTACATGACCGCGCTCATAGCGCTGTCTGTATACCTGTCCGTCCTTGCTGATCTCAACCTCAAGATATTCGGACAGTGCATTTACCACAGACGCACCTACTCCGTGCAGTCCGCCGGATACCTTGTATCCTCCGCCGCCGAACTTACCGCCGGCATGCAGGATCGTAAATACGACCTCAACTGCAGGAATGCCTGCCTTGTGATTGATGCCGACCGGAATACCTCGGCCGTTATCCACGACTGTCACGGAATTGTCCTGATGGATCGTTACCGTGATCGTATCGCAGTAGCCTGCCAGCGCCTCATCTACGGCGTTATCCACGATCTCATAAACCAAATGATGCAGACCTCTGGCTGAGGTACTGCCTATATACATACCCGGTCTCTTTCTTACTGCCTCCAGGCCTTCCAGTATCTGGATCTGATCCGCTCCATATTCCTGATTTACTTCTGTACTTTCTGTACCCATTCTCTCCTCCCGTCAGATCTCTATGTGATGCACAACTATTACTGTAATATTTTTCCCTCTGATACCTGAAATACTCGGTTGATCTGAAACTGATTCTGTACAAAGTCATCCAGACCTGTACAGGTGATCAGCGTCTGTATATCATGAATGCTTTCCAGAAGATACTTCTGTCTGTGGCTGTCCAGCTCTGAAAGCACGTCATCCAAAAGAAGAATCGGCGGATCACCGATCTCCTGTTTCACCAATTCGATTTCCGAAAGCTTCAGAGAAAGCGCAGCTGTTCGCTGCTGTCCCTGCGATCCGAATTTTCGAATATCGATCCCGCCGGTCTGAAAACAGATATCATCCCTGTGCGGTCCGGTCATCGATACCCTCATACGCAGGTCCCTCTCTCTGTTTTTCACCAGCTGATCATAAAACTCATCGGCATCGACATTCTTCTCATAGGTGACGACCAGAGATTCTCTCCCGCCGGAAAGACTCTCATGTACCTGATGAATGATGCCGTTGAGCCTTTCGATAAAACGCTCTCTGCTTTCGATCACTTTTTTTCCGTATTCCGCAAGCTGCAGATCCCAGATATCCAGCGTATCCTCCAGCTGAGACTGAAAAGAAATATCCTTCAGCAGACGGTTTCTCTGCTGAAGCACCTTCTGATATCCGGAAAGCTGATGCAGATACACCGCATCCAGCTGGCACAGCTCCATATCCAGAAAACGTCTTCTCTCCGAAGGTCCGTTTTTGATAATATTCAGATCCTCCGGTGAAAAAAACACAAAATTAGCCACTCCGAACAGCTCACTTGCCTTTCGGATCGGCACCTGATTGATTGCAATACCCTTGGAACGATTCTTTCTCAGATGCATATCTACGCTGATGTGACTGTTATTTTTCAGCATTTGCATCCGAAGATGCGCCTCGTCCTTCCCAAACAGGATCATATCCCGGTCCTTGCTGCCCTTGTGGGACTTTGTCGTCCCGCACAGATAGACCGCTTCCAGGATATTTGTCTTTCCCTGCGCATTGTCACCGTAAAAAATATTGGTTCCGGGATCCAGCGCAAGCTGCAGGGTCGGATAATTGCGAAAATTTTCCAGCATTAGAGATTCTATAATCATATGATGTCTTTATTTCTCAATTTTGATGAGCTCGCCTTCAAATTCGACCTCATCTCCCTCATAGAGCTTCTTGCCTCTCTGAGTTTCCACAGCGCCGTTTACCTTCACCCTTCCGTCCTGGACGGCGAACTTGGCATCGACACCGGATTCACATAAGCCGGCAGCCTTCAAAGCCTGGCCGAGCTTGATAAATTCATCTCTCAATTTGATCGTATACATAACTACCCTCTCAAACATAAATTGTCTTCTCCCATAAATTGAGAGAAGACAGAAACTTCTCCGACTAACAGTTTACTGGTTAAAATTAATCGGCAGAATTAAATAAGTATAGGTTGAAGCCTCATCTCTGATGATGCACGGAGCCTTGGAATTCACCATGTACAGCTCTACTTCCTCATCATCGATGACGCGCAGTGCGTCGAGCAGAAATCTCGGATTGAAACCGATCAGGATGTCCTTTCCTTCCTTTTCGATCATGATCTGCTCATCCATGGAACCGATATCTGAAGCGATCTTCAGAGTCAGGAGCGTATCGTCCGCTCCGAGAATGACCGGTTTCTTGTCACCCTCTTTTACAAACAGTGTTGCACGATCGATACAGCTGATGAATTCCTGCTTGTTGATCGTCACCTTTGTATTATAGTCGTTGGAAACCATCTTATCCACATTAAAATATTCGCCCTCGATCAGACGCGATACAGCGATGGTCTGATCAAATTCAAATAAAATGTGATTCTTTGTGAAGTAGAGAACGACATCGTCTTCCACTTCGCCGGAAAGGATCTTGCTGATCTCCATCAGTGTCTTGCCCGGAACGATGACTTTCTTATGTTCATAACTTTCGCGAAGCTCGATACGGCGGATAGAAATACGGTGTCCATCCAGAGAGACCACGCGAAGAGAATTGTCGATAATCTCAAATAATTCGCCGGACATCATCTTGTTGTTCTCATTCTGAGCGATCGAGATCGCTGTCTGACGGATCACTTCCTTCAGGGTAAACTGTGAGATCGCGATAGAATGATCTTTTTCCACATAAGGAAGATACGGGAAATCTTCACCGGACAGTCCCGGGATCTTAAACTTGGATTTCTCGCAGCGGATCTCTGTTAAATAGTTGTTATCCACAGTGATGATGACCTCACTGTCCGGAAGTTTTCTTACAATATCAGAGAAAAGCTTAGCATCCAGGGCTACCTTACCCTTTTCATCGATGCGTCCTTCCACAACAGTCTCGATACCAAGCTCCATATCATTCGCGATAAAGTGGATAACTCCTTTGGAAGCGTCGATCATGATATTCTGGAGAATACTCATGGTGGTTTTGGAAGGAATCGCCTTCATTACAATGTTAATGCTCTTTTGAAGATCAGATCTAGAGCAGATGATTTTCATAAAAGATAGCTCCTTTCATAGAGGGTCTTCTTTTTTGGCAGAAAGAACTGACCGGTTGTCAACACGCTGCCGGGAGGCCGCTCTGTATAGAAATATATAAAAAGATTTTAGTAGGCGTCGCCGTAAGGGCTGTGGATTTGTGCATAAGTCCGTTTTTGCCCGAAAATAAAGGATTTCTGCACGGTATAACCATGTGAAAATCTGGTGAAAAAGGGCGGATTTCATGTGAATCGGGGGTGAATAAGCCGTTTCCAGCCCCCAAAAACCCTGAAAATCGTCAGTTCGGATTGATTTTCTTGATCAGAATATCGATCGTATTGCGCAGATTTTCGTTGTATTTCATCTCGTCTTCCACTTTTCCACATCCGTGAATGACGGTAGAATGATCTTTTCCACCAAGCAGATTTCCGATCTCTTTGAACTGTGTCTGAGTCATTTCACGGCAGAGATACATAGCAATTTGGCGGGGAATTACGATATCCGCACTTCGGCGGGTACCCTTAAGGTCTGCTTCACTGATGTGGAAATGTTCGCAGACTGTGTTGATAATAAGTTGAGGAGTGACCACTCTTTTCGCATCCGGGGAAATGAGGTGTTTTAATGCCTCTTTTGCGGATTCGAGATTGATTTCTCTCTTATTTAAATGTCCGAATGCCACGACAATGTTCAGCGCACCCTCCAGCTCACGGATGTTGGACTTGATGTTGGTGGCAATGTACTGGATGACTTCGTCGTCGATCTTGTATCCGTCGAGTTCCTCTCTCTTTCGCAGGATCGCCATTCTGGTTTCATAGTCCGGCGATGCGATATCTGCGATCAGACCCCATTCAAAACGTGATTTCAGTCGATCCTCTAAGGTAGACATCTCCTTCGGAGGTTTATCTGAGGAAATAATGATCTGTTTTCCGGAACTGTGCAGATCATTAAAGGTATGGAAGAACTCCTCCTGAGTTGATTCCTTTCCTATAATAAACTGAATATCATCGATCAGCAGCACATCGATGTTGCGGTACTTCTCACGGAATTTGCTCATTGCAGTGTTGCTTCCGCTTCGGATATTCTCGATTACTTCATTCGTAAAGGTCTCACTGGTGACATAGATCACCTTCTTGGTAGGATCATGCTCTAAAATAAAGTAGGCGATCGCATTCATAAGATGCGTTTTTCCGAGACCGGCACCGCCGTAGATGAACAGCGGATTGTAGGTATCCCCGGGAGATTCCGCCACAGCAAGGGCTGCAGCATGGGCAAAACTGTTGTTTTTGCCGACCACAAAGGTATTGAAGGTATATTTTGGATTCAGATTCGCCTTTTCGAGGTTCAGATTAGCGGCCTCCTGGTGAGCCGGCTCCTCAACAGGAGGCGTTGTTTCCTTACGCTGCAGGTCTTCAGGCACGATAAATTCGATTCGACAGTCAATGTTGGTAATTTCGCTGATGGCAACGCGAATCGGAAGCAGGTACTTTTTCTTAATGTAGTTAAGTTTCATCTGCTGATCGACGAGCAGAGTGACGACATTATCCTGAACACTGTAGACTTTTAACGGCTGCAGCCATGTTTCAAAAGATACGGGAGATATTTCATGTTCTGTCATAACATGATGAAGAATAGCATCCCAGTTTTGTTCAATCGCGTTCATCGAAATTCTCCTTTTGCACATAAAAACTCTATTATTAAATATAATCGAAATCCCTTTTTTTATCAAGTAGAGTTTTTGTGCATATGTGGAAAAGTGGAAAACTGGATAACCGCATAAAATGGGACCGAAAGATTTACATAAGAAGGAAACACGTAAAGGACGGTGTGTATAAGTGAAAAACTGTTGTACACGGAATAAACACTGATAAATAAAGGAAAACTGAAATATTCTGAAAACGAATACACAAAAAACAGGCGGGTTATAAACACGTTTTCCACGAAATGTGGATAACGTTTATGTTAACTCAGGAGGGAAAAAAGCGGTGGAAAAAAAGTAATCCACAAGTTATCCTCAGAATGTGGATAAAGTGGAAAAGGTACCGGGCGGTTTACATAAGTGGAGTTTCTGGGAAATACCAGGTTTATATGTGGATAACTCGTATCCCCAGAGAAAAACAGGGCAGTTACAAGAAAAGTGTCCGGATGATCCACGGATTGCACACATAAAAATACAGTTATTCACAAGTTACCCACAGAATGTGGATAAGATTACGTCAACCGAGGAAAAATGTGGAAATATTCAGGGGTGTTTTGCCTTATAAGTGGAAAGTTTAGGCTTGACGTCAAATCATTTCATGAATATAATTAAAACGATGTTTTCTGCGCAAAGCAAAACAAAACGCGATGGTTTTATCTGATCCATAGGCCGTCGCAGCCAAGGCATATGTAGAAAAGAAAGAAAAGAATGGAGGTGCCGCAGATATGAAAATGACATTTCAGCCGAAGAAGAGATCCAGATCTAAGGTTCATGGATTTAGAGCAAGAATGAGCACACCTGGTGGAAGAAAGGTGCTTGCTGCAAGAAGAGCAAAAGGAAGAAAAGTTTTATCAGCGTAAGGCGCAATGGAGTGCCCGGTACGGGAGTGCCGGGCACTTATTTTAATTTATGACAATAGAATGTTCGCGGAGCGTACATTCTATTGTTTCATAGGAAACTTCGTTCCTATGAAATTAAAATAGCTCCGCGGGGATGCGCACTCGCGCGATTCTGAAGGTGTCGCTTTGCGACCGCGCTCGGCGCGAGAATGTGCCTTGGCACATTCTTTGTTCTATCATTATAATAGGTATGAAATTATGTTGTATTCAGAATCACTGAAGAAAAATAAGGATTTTCAGAGAGTCTACCGCAGTGGAAAGTCGTATGCGAACAGACTTCTCATCATGTATGCGTTACAGAATGATGCACTTGTTGCGGGAACCAGGAATCGCCTGGGAATATCTGTAAGCAAAAAAGTAGGAAACAGCGTAGTAAGACATCACTTAACCAGACTGATCAGAGAAGGTTATCGTTTAAATGAAGAGAAATTCAAAGGCGGGTATGACTTTGTCGTAATAGCCAGACCTGCTGCGAAAGAAAAAAGTTACCATGAGATCGAGGATGCCCTTTTGCATCTTGCAAAGCTGCAGAAGGTGCTGAACACAGAGAAGAAAGACATAGATACGACTGTGTAAATGAATATGAAAAAACTGATGATTTTTCTGATACGCTGTTATCAGCGCTATCTTTCCCCGATGAAGAGTACCAGGTGTCCGTATATTCCGACCTGCTCCCACTATGCCGTGGAGGCACTGGAAAAACATGGTGTTATAAAGGGAAGTCTGCTGGCAGCATGGCGGATCTTGAGATGCAATCCATTTTCACACGGAGGAATCGACCCGGTTCCGGATGAATTTTTGTCTTTCAGGAGGAGAAAAGCTTGAAAAAGATGTTGCTTACCAAAAGTAATACGATCATTATCGGTCAGGCAGCGACGTTGCTTGGTTTTATTATCAACGCCATTTATTTATTTTTGAGTGGTACCCTGAACATTCAGAACATCAGTATCTGTATTATCCTGTTTACCGTAGTAGTAAACGTACTGATGCTGCCGCTGACGATCCGTCAGCAGAAGTCATCCAAGATGACACAGGTAATGAATCCTGAGCTTCAGGCCATTGCCAAGAAGTACAAGAACAAAAAAGACAACGAGTCCATGATGAGAATGCAGCAGGAGCAGCAGGCTGTTTATGCAAAGTACGGCATTTCTCCGATGGGAAGCTGTCTTCCGCTGCTGATTCAGATGCCGATCCTGTTCGCAATGTATCAGGTCATCTGGAAGATCCCGGCATACGTAAACAGTGTAAAGGCGATCTATATCGAGCTTGTGGATAAGCTGCTGGTAACCGAGGGAGCGCAGGCGTTCCTTGAGCAGTTTGCAAACTCCGCAAGAGTAAACTTTGAAAAGACAGGCTTTGTTTCCAACAGCGTAGTAGATGTGCTCTACAACCTGAAACCGGCAAACTGGACAGCGCTTGCTGAGCAGTTCCCGGATCTGAAGGATGTCATCGAGGCTACCGCATCAAAGGCGGAGCATGTAAACAGCTTCCTTGGAATCAATATCGCAGATTCACCGCTTTCCATCATCCAGAGCTCCTGGGCACAGAAAGCATTCCTTCCGATCGTTGTTGCACTGGCGATCCCGATCCTTGCAGGCCTTACGCAGTTTTTGAGCACCAAGCTCATGCCGCAGCCGGCTGCTCCGGACGGAGGAGATGACAGTAATGCAATGGCAAACTCCATGAAGTCCATGAACACAGTAATGCCGCTGATGTCCGTATTCTTCTGCTTTACGTTCTCCGCAGGTATCGGTATCTACTGGGTAGCTTCCGCTGCTGTAAGAACCGTGATCCAGCTGATCGTCAACAAGAAGATGGAGAAATTCGACATCGATGAGCTTGTGAAGCAGAACATGGAGAAGTACAACGAGAAGAGAAAGAAAAAAGGTCTTCCGGAGGAAAACATCAGCAATCAGGCAAAGAGAAGCCTGAAAAACATGCAGAATCCGGCAGAGGAGTCCGCAGAGGATCAGAAGGCCCGTCTCGATAAGAGAAATGCAGACATTAAAAAGTCTACAGATTATTACAAAAACAACAGTGCGAAGCCGGGAAGCCTTGCAGCCAAGGCACGCATGGTTGAGCAGTTTAATGAGAAGAATCAGAAATAAATAGGAGGTCTTATCATGGAAGAGTTTATCACTGTCAGTGCCAAGACTGTAAAAGATGCCATTCTTGAGGCATCTCTGAAGCTTGAGACCTTTCGTGACAATATTGAGTACGAGGTAATTGAAGAGGGAAGCAATGGATTCTTCGGAATCGGAAGCAGAAAAGCTGTCATCAAGGCTCGTAAGAAGACTGTGGTTGAGGATATTCTGAAAGAGGATATCCGCGAGGAGAAGAAAGAATCCCGCAATGCAGGCAGCAAGGATCGCAGAAAAGACTTCAAAAAGAAAGAAAACAGAGGCGAGCGCAAGGCTGAGGCAAAGGCAGAGACCAAAGCTGCAGAGAAGAAGGCAGTAAAAGAGGAGCCGGCAGCAGTTCCTGTGGAGGAAGAGGCTGCTTACGAGAAGACTCTGGTAGATGATCAGAAATATGCAGCAGAGGCTGTAAAGGAAGAGCGCAAAGAGCGCAAGACCGCAGTGCTCACTGAGGAGGAAGCAAAAGAGGCCGGAGAGAAGGCTGAAAAGTTCCTCAAGGATGTTCTGAACACCATGGATATGCAGGTGGAAGTCAAGTCTGACTATTCAGATGAGACACTGAATCTGGAGCTTGCAGGAGATGATATGGGTGTCCTGATCGGTAAGAGAGGACAGACACTGGATTCTCTGCAGTACCTGACCAGCCTGGTTGTAAACAAGGGCAGATCCGGATATATCCGCGTAAAGGTGGACACTGAGAATTACCGCAGCCGCAGAAAAGAGACTCTGGAGAATCTCGCAAAGAATATCGCTTACAAGGTAAAGAGAACCAAGAGACCGGTATTCTTAGAGCCGATGAATCCGTACGAGAGAAGAATTATTCACTCTGCTCTGCAGAACGATCCTTACGTATCAACACACAGCGAAGGTGAGGAGCCGTACCGTAAGGTAGTGGTTACCTTAAAGAGAAATAAATAAGATCAGATGAATGATACAATAGCAGCAATTTCTACCGGCATGACAACTTCAGGAATCGGCATCGTCCGCATCAGCGGATCCGATGCGGTTTCTGTTGCAGACCGGATATTTTATGCAGGTTCCCGAAAAAAACTCGCAGAGCAGCCCACGCATACGATCCACTATGGTTTTATCAAGGACCGTGAGGAGACGATCGATGAGGTGCTGGTGATGCTTCTGCGCGCTCCGCGCAGCTTTACCGCAGAGGATACCGTGGAGATCAACTGCCACGGCGGTCAGTATGCTCTGAAAAGAGTGCTTGAGCTGGCCCTTCGAAACGGCGCGAGACTGGCGGAACCGGGAGAATTTACAAAGAGAGCTTTTTTAAACGGCAGAATGGACCTGTCTCAGGCAGAGGCAGTGATTGACGTAATCAACGCAAAGAATGAATACGCACTCAAAAATTCGATCAGTCAGTTAAGAGGCTCATTATTGGAGAAAATCCGGGGGCTTCGCTCCCGGATTCTTTATGAGATCGCATTTATAGAATCCGCTCTGGATGACCCGGAGCACATCAGTCTGGAGGGATATCCGGAGAGACTGATGACGCAGGTGACGGAGATCGCGGGGGAGCTGGATCGTCTTCTGAGCTCCTCAGATCAGGGAAAACGAATGAAGGAAGGTATCCGGACGGTCATCGTTGGCAAGCCGAATGCCGGCAAATCGTCCCTGCTGAATCTGCTCCTCGGGGAGGAGAGAGCCATCGTCACGGACATCGCGGGAACCACGAGAGACACGCTGGAGGAACAGCTGAATCTGCAGGGGATCTCTCTGCACATCGTGGATACGGCAGGCATCCGTGAGACAGAGGATGTGGTCGAAAAAATCGGCGTGGACAAGGCGGAGAGCTTTGCGAAGGACGCGGATCTGGTGATCTATGTGGCGGACTCGTCCACCGAACTTGATGAAAATGATGAGCGTATCATGCAGCTTCTGCAGGGCAAGAGGACGATCGTTCTCCTGAACAAGACGGATCTGGAGGCTGTGACAACGCAGAAGATGCTGCAGGAGCGCCTGCCGTCCTTCCCTGTTCTGCAGATCTCCGCAAGAGAGGGATCAGGCATCGAACGGTTTGAGGAGACCCTGAAGGAGATGTTCTATCAGGGGGAGATCTCCTTCGATGAGGAGATCTATGTCTCAAATATGAGACAGAAAGCCGCTCTGCTCGAGGCGAGACAGAGCATTGAGCGAGTGCGCCAGAGCATCGAGGATGATATGCCGGAAGACTTCTTCTCGATCGATCTGATGAGCGCCTGCGAGGAGCTCGGAGGCATCACCGGAGAGAGTGCATCCGAGGATCTGGTAAATGAAATTTTCAGCAAGTTCTGTATGGGTAAGTAAAGAATAAAAGAGGTTGAATCTGTATGAGGTCAAATATAGAAATTAATACGGATGTGGTAGTTGTCGGAGCGGGCCACGCGGGCTGTGAGGCTGCGCTTGCCTGCGCCAGACTGGGGCTGGATACCACGGTATTCACCGTGAGTGTGGACAGCATTGCCCTGATGCCGTGCAATCCGAATATCGGCGGCAGCTCGAAGGGACATCTGGTAAGAGAGATCGATGCGCTCGGCGGCGAGATGGGTAAAAATATTGATGCAACCTTTCTGCAGTCGAAGATGCTGAACCGCTCGAAGGGACCAGCAGTACATTCACTGCGCGCCCAGGCGGATAAAAGCGGATACAGCAGCCGTATGCGCCGTATTCTGGAGGAGACAGAGCACCTGCATGTAAAGCAGGCTGAGGTGGCAGAGCTTCTGGTGGAAGAGGGCTGTATCACGGGTATCCGCACAGCTTCCGGAGCATACTATCACTGTAAGTCAGTCGTGCTCTGCACGGGAACCTATCTGAAAGCAAGGTGCATCTACGGCGATATCAGCATCTATACGGGCCCGAACGGTCTACAGGCAGCAAATCATCTGACAGAGTCTCTGAAGGCTCTGGGGATCGAAATACGGCGTTTTAAGACCGGTACACCGGCGAGAATGGACGGAAGGACCATCGATTACTCCAAGATGGAGGAACAGTTCGGCGATGAGCGCGTAGTTCCGTTTTCCTTTACCACTGATCCGGAGTCAGTGCAGAAGGAGCAGGTCTCCTGCTGGCTGACCTATACCAATGAAAAGACGCACGAAGTAATTCGTGCAAATCTGGACCGCTCTCCGCTCTATTCCGGAATGATCGAGGGGACCGGTCCGAGATACTGCCCGTCCATCGAGGACAAGGTGGTAAAATTTGCGGACAAGAACCGTCATCAGGTCTTCATTGAGCCGGAAGGTCTGTATACACATGAGGTATATATCGGAGGCATGTCAAGCTCTCTTCCGGAGGATGTGCAGCTGGCAATGTACCACACGGTTCCGGGACTGGAGAATGCAGAGATCGTCAGAAATGCATATGCGATCGAGTATGACTGCATCGACGCGAGACAGCTGCTTCCTACGCTGGAATTTAAGAAGATCAAAGGACTGTTCAGCGGCGGCCAGTTTAACGGAAGTTCCGGATATGAGGAGGCTGCGGCACAGGGCCTGGCAGCAGGCATTAACGCAGCGATGAAGGTACTGGGCAGAGAAGGCGTTATTTTTGGCCGTTCACAGTCTTATATCGGCGTCCTGATCGATGATCTGGTAACGAAGGAGAACAGAGAGCCGTACCGTATGATGACCTCCAGATCGGAATATCGTCTGCTTCTGAGACAGGACAATGCGGATATCCGTCTGACAAAGCTCGGTCATGAGATCGGTCTGATCGATGATGAGCGCTATGAGGCGCTGCTTCTGAAGATCCGTCAGATCGAGGAGGAGCAGGAGAGAATAAAGACCGTCACCGTCGGTGCAAATCCGAGGACACAGGAGTTCCTGGTGAAATACGGAAGCACACCGCTGTCCAACGGATCCACCCTGGAGGAGCTGATAAGACGTCCGGAGCTGGACTATGACAGTACAGCTGAGATAGATCCGGAGCGTCCCGAACTTCCGGCGGCAGTCAGAGAGCAGGTGAATATCAACATCAAGTATGAGGGATATATCACCAGACAGAAAAAGCAGGTAGAACACTTCAGAAAACTGGAGGAGAAGCGGATCCCCGAGAACCTGGATTATCAGGAGGTACACGGACTGCGCAGGGAGGCACAGCAGAAGCTGGAGCAGTATCGACCGATCTCCGTCGGTCAGGCATCCAGAATAGCGGGTGTATCCCCGGCAGATATCTCCGTGCTGCTGATATATATGGAGCACTGGGGAAGAACTCACCGGACAAATCAAGTATAGAGATGCAAAAAACAGGCCAATGGATAGCGAAAAATTCATTGGCCTGTTATGAAGTGACCTTTGTCAAGAGGTAAATGTTGCTTTCAAACAAGCTTTT
>JAUNAF010000039.1 GCA_030527715.1 Eubacteriales bacterium | reverse complement strand
AAAAACAAGACAGAAGGGCCCGGGCGCGTATAACATTATCCGTTATAAGAGCCCCGGCTCTTTGTGTTATGGGTCACTATTTTGGCACTTCTTTGAACACAGATCACGCATGTCCGCTTGCCTGCACTAAAACAGGAGTGGTCGGGCTTGTTTTAGTGCAAATTTTCAATAGATCAACAGCCCTTTGCACAAAAATAAGAAAAATATTAAGATATTCGTGCACATTTATCTAAGCAACAGCTATTTTCTGCACTAAAATAAAAATAAAAAGGGAATTTTCGTGCAGGCCATCTGAAAAACAGCTGTTTTATGCACTAAAAAAGAAGAAAAAAGCTGTTTTTTGTGCAGACCATCCCGATGATTCATGATAATTCATGATAAAGTCGTGCCGGTACGACCATAAAAACAACTTTTACAATACTTTGAATTTTTATTCCGGAAAGCAGTGGCTAAATCTTGAATGTTATGATAAAATAATTAAGTTAATGTGACCATAAGGAGAATAAAATATGAAATATTCTGATATGTCCTATTATCACCTCGATATGGATGAAGAGCAGAAACGTCGGAGTGCATGGAAAAACCTGTACTTTGTGACAGGGATCGCCGTGCTGCATACCGCGGCAGGACTGCTGAATCAGCCATCATCGAGGACCTTCTATGTGGTCTATCCCTATCTGACAGTCTTTCTGCCGCTGATCTATGCATTTCTTGGAGTAGGGACTTACTTCAGGAGCGGAGTGAGGATGAGCAGCAGACAGTATCGAGAGGGACTCCAGAGGATCCGCAGATCTCTGCTGGGCATACTTGCGCTGAAGGGAATCGGTATCCTGCTGGAACTGGTGTATCTCTGCAGAAATTACAGCAGAGTGCCGATCGGACGGGAGATCGCATATCTCCTGCTTCATCTGCCGGTGATCGCGGTGATCCTATGGTATGGCAGATATTATGACAGGACATTCACAAAAATTCAGGCGGAGGTCTGACAAAAACAGGTTTTATCCTCGAGTGAGAGGCTGGAACATAGATCGAAGCATTGCTTCGGAAAATACAGGAGGAAAAGATATGAAGAGAAGAAACCAGATCACTGCCATTCTTCTGGCAGGAACCATGGTCGCTGGACTTTTCGGAAGCTGCGTGTCAGCAGAGAACAGCGATGCAGAGGCTGCTTCCGGTGCAGGAGCACCGCTGGTAGTTGCAGAGGATGAGTTCAGTGAGAAATTCAGTCCGTTTTTTGTACAGTCTGTACCGGATCAGAGACTGACCGATTTTACCCAGGTAGCACTGATCGGAAATGACCGTGCAGGTGAGATCATCATGAACGGTATCGAGGGAGAGGATAAGGAGTACAACGGTACTGTTTATCACTATGATGGTATGGCAGACACCACCATCGAGGAGAATGAGGACGGAAGTGTCAGCTACGACTTCAAGCTTCGTGAGGATGTAAACTTCTCCGACGGCGAGAAACTGACCGCTGATGACCTTATTTTCTCTATGTATGTACTGCTGGATCCGTCCTATGACGGAAGCAGTTCTCTGTATGCACTTCCGATCCGCGGTCTGAGCGAGTACAGAAGCGGAGCTGAGGTTCTGTACAAGCTGATGCTGAAAAACGGCGCAGAGAACACAGATTTCAACAACTATACAGAGGAGCAGCAGAAGCAGTTCTTCGAGACAGATCTTCCGGCAGCAGGAGAGGCATGGGCTCAGTCCATCGTTGATTACTGCATCGCAAACGGATATGTGGAGGAGGAGACCACCGCTGCAGCAATGGAAGCATGGGGCTATGCTACAGAGGCAGAGGATCCGACCGCAGCAGATTTCTTTAATACAATGGCAGAAGCATACGGCGGAGATTATGAGCAGCTTTCTGATACAGAGTCCGCTGAGAGCAGCATTTTTGACTTCCTGGATGACAGCTACAAGACAACCGTAGAGATCGGTGATTCTGTTGACTATGTCAGCGGTATCGAGAAGCTCGGTGATTACGAGGTCAAGGTAACCCTCGATGAGATCGATGCAGCAGCTATCTACCAGCTCGGCGTTCAGATCGCTCCGATGCACTACTACGGCGATGCTTCCAAGTATGATTATGATAATCACCAGTTCGGATTTGAGAAGGGTGATCTTTCCAGCGTTCGTGAGAAGACCAGCGTTCCGATGGGAGCAGGTCCTTACAAGTTTGTAAAATATGAGAACAAGATCGCTTACCTTGAGGCAAACGATGACTACTACCTTGGCGCACCGAAGATCGAGAATCTTCAGATGAAGGTTACCGGTGAGTCTGATAAGACTCCGGGTGTACTTTCCGGTGCAGCAGATATCGCTGATCCGTCCATGTCCAAGTCTACTCTGGAGCAGATCTCCACAGAGAACTCCAACGGCGAGATCACCGGTGACAAGCTGAGCACAGTACTCACAGACTACAACGGATACGGTTATATCGGAATCAACTCCAACAACGTAAGCGTAGGCGGAGACGGATCCACAGACGCATCCAAGAACCTCAGAAAAGCAATCGCAACTGTAATTTCCGTATATCGTGACGTTGTTATCGATTCCTACTACGGAGATGCAGCAGAAGTAATCAACTACCCGATCTCCAATACCTCCTGGGCAGCACCGAAGAAATCTGATGCAGACTACAAGGTTGCATTTGCAGTAGACGTCAACGGTGAGGCTATTTACACAGACGGTATGACCGAGGATGACAGATATGCAGCAGCACTCAATGCAGCTCTTGGATATCTTGAGGCAGCAGGCTACAAGGTAGAGGATGGAAAAGTAACAGAGGCTCCGGAAGGTGCAAAACTTTCCTATGAAGTACTGATCCCGGGTAACGGAAGCGGTGATCATCCGTCCTTCGGTATCCTGACCGCAGCAAGCAACGCTCTTGCTACGATCGGCTTTGAACTGAAGATCAACGACCTTGCAGATTCCTCCAAGCTCTGGGATGCTCTGGATGCAGAGACCGCAGAGATCTGGTGCGCTGCATGGCAGGCAACCATCGATCCGGATATGTTCCAGATCTATCACAGCGAGGGTGGAGATTCTCACAAGTATGCAATTCTCTCACCGGTACTGGATCAGATGGTTATGGATGCAAAGACCAACACAGACCAGACCTATCGTAAGGCAAAATACAAAGAGTGTCTGGACTTCATCGTTGACTATGCAGTCGAGATTCCGATCTACCAGAGACAGCAGGGTTACATCTACAGCACAGAGCGTGTCAATATGGACACTGTGATGCCGGATCAGACCACCTACTACAACTGGATGGGCGAGATCAACACACTGGAAATGAACTAATCATTTTTGGGAATATACTGATAAGCATTGGGAACCTCCGCAAGGAGGTTCTCGGTGCGAAAGGTATTTCGCAAGCGGGGCAGCAAGAGGATTTTCGTGTGACTTTAGAGACCTCTGTACTCTGTTTACGAAATACCTTTCGCAGTTATCGGGAAAAATTTAAGTATCAATAGACGAGGAGAAACAGGGATGAAGAAATTTATTCTGAAGCGAGTTTTAATTTCTATTTTGCTTCTGTTTTTTGTGACTCTGATCATCTACGGCATCATGCGCTGCATGCCGACCTCCTTTGTGGAGACGAAGGCGCGTGAGCTGTCTATGAAACCCGGAGCAAAATCATTTCAGGAGTGGAAAGAGCAGCTTGACGCAGCCTATGGATTGAATCAGGGAATCCTTCAGGGCTATGTTACCTGGGCATCCAAGGCTGTCCGCGGACAGTTTGGTGATTCCTGGTACTGGAATCAGCCGGTATTAAAGAAGTTCTCAAGTGTCATCTGGTATTCCTTTGCACTGGGACTGGCATCCTTTATTCTGGAGGTTCTGATCGCGATCCCGGCCGGAATCGCAGCTGCAAGAAGACAGTATTCCTGGGTGGATTATCTGATCACCGTGATCGCTCTGGTGGGTATCTCTCTGCCGAGCTTCTTCTTTGCAACGATTCTGAAATGGATCTTCTCCATTCAGCTCGGATGGCTGGATCTCTACGGAATCGTCGGACGTATGCATGAGCAGATGACCTCCACACAGAAACTTCTGGATATGGGACAGCATATGATCCTGCCGGTTCTGACACTGGCAGTAGTCAGCATCGGTTCCCTGATGCGTTATACACGTACCAACATGCTGGAGGTGCTGAATTCAGACTTTATCCGTACAGCGAGAGCGAAGGGTGTTTCTGAGAACCGCGTGATTCATCACCATGCCTTCCGCAATACACTGATTCCGATCATTACACTGCTGGGAGGATCTCTTCCGGGACTGTTCAGCGGAGCGATGATCACAGAGACTCTGTTCCAGATCCCTGGAATCGGATATACCTCCTATCAGTGTATCGTACAGGGAGATATCCCGTTTGTAATGTTCTACATGATGTTTATGGCAGTATTGATCCTTCTCGGAAATCTGATCGCTGATGTTCTGTATGCAGTGGTAGACCCGAGAGTGCGTGTGAATTAGGAAAGGAGGAAGACATGGAAGACAATCAGAAAAAAGCATCTGAGATGCAGGATGATCTGGCACGTGTCCAGGTACTTTCTCCGGGAATGATGGTCGCAAAGCGGTTTTTCCGTAACCGTCTGGCTATTGTCGGTCTGGTGATCATTATATGTATGTTCCTGTTTGCCTTTATCGGCGGCGCGATCATCCCGTACGGACAGAGCGAAGTATTCTACCGCAGCGAGCAGGTGAAAAAAGACTATGCCGGTGCTTCCAGAATCACCGATTATCAGGTTATGATGAAAGAGGGCGAGAAGCTGCCGAGCGACGGCTACTCAGAGTCTGTACTGGCGATCACGACCGGCAAAAAGAATTTCGTGACAGCTGACAAACAGCGTATGTGCATCGACGAGCTCGGTGAGGAGACCTATGTTCTCTACAAGGGCAAGGTTCCGATGGAGAAAAATGAGATCGGAATGATCTTCAAAAGATCCTTTACCCCGTATGCTCAGGATGTCACCTTCTCCTATGAGTTCTGCCGTGATGTGATCACAGCGATCTGCAAGGGGGAGACCAAGATCGAAAACGGCGGATATACCATCGAAGAGTTTTCCGATTCCGCAAGCATGGTTCTGGATGCGAAAGGTGAGAATGTTGCCTATGTTTCCGACATGAATGTCAATGCAGTCGGCGGCGGTGTATTCCTGGGACCGGATTACAAAGAGGCAGTGGTCAATGCGATCGACAGTGATGCTTCTTCCTTCACTTATGTCAATGCGAACGGCGAGGAAGAGGAGTATCTGGTCAGCAGAAGCGGCGGTCAGTATGTTATCAAGCGTTATGAGGAATCTCGTGTCATTGACACCTACGGTGCTCCGTCAAATCAGCATATCCTCGGAACAGACGCCAACGGAATGGATCTGCTGGCACGTCTGATGTACGGCGGCAGAATCTCACTGCTGGTTGGATTCGTGGTCGTTCTGCTGGAGGTCGTGATCGGAGTCATCGTCGGCGGTATCGCAGGATTCTTCGGCGGCTGGATCGACAATATCCTGATGCGTCTGGTAGATGTGATCTACTGTATACCGGCGATCCCGCTGTACATGATCCTCGGATCCATCATGGACTATATGCAGGTTTCCGCAACGGTCCGTATCTACATGCTCTGTGTGATCATGGGACTGATCGGATGGGTATCCATTGCGCGTATCGTGCGCGGTCAGATCCTTTCCCTGCGTGAGCAGGAGTTTATGATCGCAGCTGAGGCAACCGGAATCAGAGTGAGCAGAAGGATCTTCAAGCATCTGATCCCGAATGTTATCCCGCAGCTGATCGTATTTGCGTCCATGGGACTGGGTGATGTCATCCTGACAGAGGCCAGCTTGAGCTTCCTGGGTCTTGGTATCAAATACCCGGCAGCTTCCTGGGGCAGTATCATCAATGCCGTAAACGATTCATTCGTTATGACCAATTACTTATTCGTATGGGTGCCGGCAGGTTTCCTGATTCTGCTTACGGTACTTGCATTTAACTTTATTGGTGATGGACTCAGAGATGCGTTCGATCCGAAGATGAAACGATAGGAGATCCGGAAATCATGAGTTTATTCGGAAAGAAAAAAGATCAGGATTCCAGATATATTTCAGCAAAGGAATCCAGAAGAATTGCCCGTGAGAATCGTAAGATCACGGGAGAGATAGAGAAAAAGAGAAATCGAAAACATATTCCGGAGGAGGAGTATGTGACCAGGATGCGCGACCCGAAAAACTGTGTGGAGTTTGACAATGTGCATACGTATTTCTACACAGATATCGGAGTGGTAAAGGCGGTGGACGGAGTTTCCTTTGATGTGCCGCAGGGTAAGACCGTCGGTATCGTGGGAGAGTCCGGCTGCGGAAAATCCGTGACCAGCCTTTCTCTGATGCAGCTAGTACAGCGTCCGACCGGTCAGACCGTTGAGGGTGAGATCCGCTTCAACAACGGAGAGCAGGTATTCAATATCGTAAATACTCCGACTTCCGTAATGCAGAAGCTCCGCGGCAATCAGATGTCCATGATCTTCCAGGAGCCGATGACATCTCTGAATCCGGTATTCCGCATCGGAGATCAGGTGGATGAGGTCATCACACTTCACAATCCGGAGATGAGCAAGGAGCAGGTCAAGGAGCGTACCCTGGAAATGCTGGAGATGGTCGGCATTGCCAATAAAGAGGGTGTCTACAGTATGTACCCGCATGAGCTTTCCGGCGGTATGCGTCAGCGTATCATGATCGCCATGGCTCTGGCATGTGATCCGAAACTGATCATTGCGGATGAGCCGACAACAGCACTGGATGTGACGATTCAGGCTCAGATCCTGGATCTGCTGCGTGGTCTGAAAGACAAGCTCAACAGTTCGATCATGCTGATCACACATGACCTCGGAGTAGTTGCGGAAATGGCAGACTATGTGGTAGTTATGTATGCCGGACGCGTCATCGAAAAAGGAACTGCTCAGGAGATCTTCAAAGATCCGAGACATCCGTACACCATCGGACTGATGAAGTCCAAGCCGGTTGTCGGAAAGCAGATCGACAAGCTGTACAGCATCCCGGGCAGCGTTCCGAATCCGATCAACATGCCGAACTACTGTTATTTTAAAAACCGCTGTGAGATGTGCATCGGCAAATGTGACGGCGCATATCCGCAGGTCTACAAGGTTTCACCGACTCATGAGGTGAGCTGTTATCTGTGTGAGGAAGGTGGTGCTGGAAATGAGCAGTGATAATCAGTTTGTACATAACCCGGAAAATATCCTGGAGGTGTCTCACCTGAAGAAGTACTTCCCGATCAAGGGAGGCTTCTTCGGCGGAGTTACCGGCAGTGTAAAGGCTGTGGATGATGTATCCTTCTCCATCAAGCGCGGAACGACCATGGGTCTTGTAGGCGAGTCAGGATGCGGAAAGTCAACCACAGGAAGAACCATCCTTCGACTGATCGAGAAGACAGACGGATCGATCTATTTTAATGGAGAGGATGTAAACTCCTGGGACAAGAAAAAGCTGCGCAGCATGCGCACGAAGATGCAGATCGTATTTCAGGATCCGTATTCTTCCCTGTCACCGAGACTGCCGATCGGTGAGATCATCGGCGAGGCAGTGCGTGAGCACGGCCTGGTATCAAAGGCAGAGTTTAATGACTATGTGACCAAGGTTATGAAGGACTGCGGACTTCAGCCTTATCATAAAGATCGTTATCCGCATGAGTTCTCCGGCGGACAGAGACAGCGTATCTGTATCGCGAGAGCACTGGCGTTGAATCCGGAATTTATCGTCTGCGACGAGCCGGTATCCGCACTGGACGTATCGATCCAGGCACAGATCATCAACCTGCTGCGTGAGCTGCAGGAAGAGCGCGGACTGACCTACCTCTTCATCTCACACGACCTGTCGGTAGTAGAGCATATCTCAGATTCCGTCGGAGTCATGTATCTGGGCGGACTGGTAGAGTCCGGAACGACCGAGGAGATCTTTAAAAATCCGCTGCATCCGTACACGAAAGCGCTGTTCTCAGCGATCCCGATGCCGGATCCGGATCTGAAGAAGAAACGAATTCTGCTGGAGGGCGATATCCCGTCACCGGCAAATCCGCCTGCAGGATGTAAATTCCATACGAGATGTAAGGAATGCATGGGTATCTGTAAGACAGAGACTCCGAAGGCGAAGGACATGGGCAATGGACATGTCGTGAGGTGCCATCTGTATAACTAAGAGGAATCGATGATGAGACAATTGACAGAGATTCTGAATGCCGGGGAGGCAGGAGCGATCTATTCACTCCTGCTTTCCGTGCATATAGAGATCTATATCAAGAAAGATGGGGAGAACCCGACCCACTTTGTGGAAAACCCAAAGGAAACAGAAGGGGAATGTGTATATGTTCCGGAGGCGGATTATGAGGAAGCGTCCCGGGTACTCTGCGAGGCGGGATATGCAGACCTCGTCTGCAGAGAGCAGAAAGCGGCGCCGGAAACCGAGGAGGAACGGATCCTGCGCGATTTTCAGAAAAAGAGAAAATGGCATATGATCGAGTGGATCATTGTGATCCTGGCAGTGCTTCTGTTTCGATTTTTTACACGCTAATAAGATAGAAAGGATTCAGATTTCGGAAATGAAAACTGGATCCTTTCTTTTTGTTAATAATGTAGAAAATACCGACCAGTATACAGATCATCTTGACATGTATGACGGAAAAGAGTAGAATGTTTTGGCATATGTAAAAATATATGAATTCTATTTGAAAAAGGAGATTTATGAAATGGGCAGATATATCGTGAAACGCCTGGGGATTGCGCTGATCACAATCTGGCTGGTGGCTACGCTGACCTTTTTTCTGATGAATCTGGTGCCGGGAGGCCCGTTCTTATCAGAGAAAGCAGTAAGCCCGAAGGCATTAGCTGCACTTGAGGAAAAATACGGACTGGACAAGCCGCTCTCACAGCAGTATGTGACCTACTTAAAAGGAGCAGTTGCAGGTGATTTCGGTGACAGTCTGAAGCAGAGAGGACGTACCGTTACCTCTATCATCACCAGCAAGTTCCCGGTTTCCGCAAGACTTGGCGGACTGGCAGTTCTGCTGGCATGCTGTATCGGTATTCCGCTGGGCAGTATCTCAGCGCTGAATCGAGGAAAGGTGCTGGATAATGTGATCATTGTCCTGGCAACCTGCGGAATCGCGGTGCCGAGCTTTGTAATCTGTACACTGCTGATGTATTTCTTCGGAATGCGCCTGGGCTGGCTCCCGACTCTGGGACTCGGAAGCTGGAAGCATTATGTGATGCCGATCTGTGCACTCGCATTCTATCCGACCGCATACATTACCCGACTGATGCGTTCCTCCATGCTGGATGTACTCGGACAGGATTATATGCGTACTGCCAGAGCAAAGGGATTAAACCAGTTTATCAGACTTTTTAAGCATGCACTGCGTAATGCAATCCTTCCGGTGGTAACGTATCTTGGACCGCTCCTTGCATATACAGTAACAGGAAGCTTTATTGTAGAAAAGATTTTCAACATCCCGGGACTTGGCCGAGAGTTTATCAGTTCCATCACCAACCGTGACTACACTGTGATCATGGGAACCACGATTTTCCTGGCCACACTGATGGTGCTTATGAACGTAGTGGTAGATATTGTCTACAAGATCATTGATCCGAGGATCAAACTGAAGTAAGGAGAAGAAGTTACTATGAAAGAGAATCCAAATCCACTGAGCTTTCAGGCAAGACTGAATCCGGACGATTTTCTGCCGGCTTCAGGAGAGGAAAAACAGGGCCTGGTTGTGATGCGTGAGAGCGTAGGCTTCTGGAAAGACGGCATGCGCCGTTTCAGAAAAAATAAAGTGGCCATGGTCAGCTTCATCGTGGTCATTATCATCATGATCTTTGCGTTTGTGGTACCGGCTTTTTATCCGTATACCTACGAGCAGCAGATCAAGGGAAGCAACAATCTGGCACCGTTTGCCTACTCTGCAGATGAGCAGGCACGTATTGATGCCGGCGAGCATGTATTTCCGCATGTCATGGGTACCGACAAGATGGGACGTGACTATGCCATCCGTGTAATGATGGGAAGCCGTATCTCCCTGATCGTAGGTCTGGTAGCGGCTGTGATCATTCTCGTGATCGGTTCTATTTTCGGATCAGTTGCAGCCTTTTTCGGAGGCTGGGTGGACATCATCATGATGCGAGTCGTTGATATTATCTATACGATCCCGGATGTCCTTCTGATCGTACTGATCTCCTTTGCGCTGAAGAATCCGCTGGAGAAGCTTGGTCAGACACCGGGCTTTGGCTGGGTTCAGATCCTCGGTGCAAACCTGATCAGTATCTTCATCGTATTTGCACTGCTCTACTGGGGCGGTATGGCGCGTATGGTACGAAGCCAGATCCTGACCCTGAAGGAGAGCGAGTATGTAACCGCAGCACGTGCGCTTGGAGCATCCAGCGGAAGAATCATCCGTAAGCATCTGCTGACAAACTGTATCGGAACACTGATCGTTACGACCACACTGCAGATTCCGTCCTCTATCTTCACAGAGAGCTTCTTAAGCTTCCTGGGACTGGGCGTTGCAGTACCGATGCCGTCTCTGGGCAGTCTTGCCAGTGATGCGATCAATGGTCTGAATACCTATCCGCACCTGCTCTTTATTCCGGCACTGCTGATCAGTCTGATCATCCTGAGCTTCAACCTGCTCGGCGACGGACTGCGTGACGCATTCGACCCGAAGATGAAGGATTGAGAAAAGGAGAATGGCAGATGAGTGAGTATTTAGTAAATGTAGAACATGAGCGACTGTCCTTTTTCACTCCGGCGGGAGAGGTCAAGGCGCTGAACGATGTCAGCATCCATATCAGTCAGGGCGAGGTGCTCGGTATTGTAGGAGAGAGTGGTTCCGGTAAATCTGTAACTGCCTACAGTCTGATGGGTCTGACTGCTTATCCGGGAAAACTTCTCGGAGGAACACTGGACTTTAATGGTCATCATATCAATGATATGACCGAGAAGGAATTTCAGAAGATCCGCGGTAAGGAGGTCTCGATCATTTTCCAGGATCCGATGACCAGCTTAAACCCGGTATACACCATCGGTAATCAGATCCGCGAGGTGATCCGTCTGCATACAGACAAGACCAAGGACCAGATCCAGGCCCGCGCAGTGGAGCTTCTGCAGCTGGTAGGAATCAATGAGCCGGAGAAGCGTCTCAAGCAGTATCCGCATGAGCTTTCCGGCGGTATGCGTCAGCGTGTCATGATCGCGATCGCACTGGCCTGTGAGCCGAAGCTGCTGATCGCAGACGAGCCGACGACCGCACTGGACGTTACGATCCAAGCACAGATCCTTGAGCTGATGATGGAGCTGAAGGACAAGCTCGGCATGGCGATCATGATGATCACTCATGATCTGGGTGTTGTAGCGAGCATGTGCGATCACATCGCAGTTATGTACGCAGGAAACATCGTAGAGTACGGTACGACAGATGATATCTTCTATCGTCCGAAACATGAATATACCAAGGGACTGATCCGCAGTATCCCGCGTATGGACAGTAAGGAGCATGAGCGTCTGATCCCGATCGAGGGAACACCGGTCGACCTGCTGAATCCGCCGAAGGGATGCCCGTTCGCATCCAGATGCGACAGATGCATGAAGATCTGTCTGAAAGAAAAAGCACCGAGAACTGATTTCGACGGTGTACACTATGCGACCTGCTGGATGAATCAGAAGGCTGAGATGGAAGGAGGATCCGCTAAATGAGTGATAAGCTGTTAAGGATAGAACATCTCTGCCAGTATTTCCCGGCCGGCGGATATGGAAAAAATAAAAAATTCGTTCAGGCAGTGGACGATGTCTCCTTCTATATCAACAAGGGAGAGACTCTGGGACTGGTTGGAGAGTCCGGCTGCGGTAAGACGACTACCGGACGTTCTCTGTTAAGACTTTATGAGCCGACCAAGGGCCGCATCATCTATGATGACAAGGTGCTCTATGACAGCGGCAATGTTCCGATGATGGATGAGAACGGAAAAGACATTCTCGAAAACGGACAGCCGAAGTTCGGAAAGAAGACCGCAGTGGATATGAAGCCTTACCGAAGAGAAATGCAGATCGTATTCCAGGATCCGTATGCGAGTCTGGATCCGCGTATGACGGTCGGCGATATCGTTGGCGAGGCAATTGATATTCATAAGCTTGCAGTTGATAAAAAAGAGCGGTACAATAAGATTCAGCAGCTGCTGAATGACGTTGGACTGAACTCCGAGCATGCGAACCGTTATCCGCATGAGTTCTCCGGCGGACAGCGTCAGCGTGTCGGTATCGCAAGAGCGCTGGCGGTGGATCCGAAGTTCATCGTCTGTGATGAGCCGATCTCTGCACTGGATGTTTCCATTCAGGCTCAGGTCGTAAACATGTTTGAGGATCTGCAGGCAGAGCGTGGACTGACCTATCTGTTCATCGCACATGACCTGTCTGTAGTTAAGCATATTTCCAACCGTATCGGTGTTATGTACCTCGGAAAACTGGTCGAGCTGGCAGACAGCTATGAGCTGATCTTCCACAGTGTACATCCGTACACAAAGAGCCTGATCTCCGCGATTCCGATCGCAGATCCGAATACCGCGAGAAAGAGCAATCGAATCGTTCTGGAGGGCGATGTACCGAGCCCGCTGAACCCGCCGTCCGGCTGTCGTTTCCGTACCAGATGTCCGTACGCTACCGAAAAGTGTGCAGCTGAGGTACCGCAGTGGAGAGAGGTCAGCAAGGGACATTATGCGGCCTGCCACCATATTTAATGTATGCCTGCAGTAGATACTGCTTTGCATAGAAAATTCAAAAGGAGGAAAGAAAAAATGAAGAAAAAAGTGTTAAGCCTGCTTCTTGCAGCAGCTATGACCGTTACAGCATTCAGCGGCCTGGCTATTACTGCATCTGCAGCAGATGCAGCAGAGGGAAAACAGCTCTCTGTGCAGATCGGACCGAATCCGGAGACACTTGATCCGGCACTGAACAGTGCAGTTGATGGAGGAAACATGCTCCTTCACCTGTTTGAGTGTCTGCTGACTGTTGATCAGGACGGCAAGATCGCTCCGGGTCAGGCAGAAAGCTGGGAGACCTCTGAGGATGGTCTGGTTTGGACCTTCCATCTGAGAGACGGACTGACCTGGTCCGATGGCAGCGCACTTACAGCAAACGATTTCGTTTACAGCTGGAAGCGTGTATGTGATCCGGAGGTAGCAGCACCGTACGCTGAGACCGTTCTGGGTATGGTTGAGGGATTTGATCAGGCAATCGAGGGTGACCTGGATGCTCTGAAGGTAGTTGCAGAGGATGATCAGACTCTGGTAGTTACCTTAAAGGCAGCATGCACCTACTTTGACAGCCTGGCTGCATTCGCAACCTTAAGCCCGGTTCAGGAGGCAACTGTTGAGGCAAACGGCGATGCATGGGCAATCGAGCCGTCTACCTACGTAAGCAATGGTCCGTTCATGATCACTGAGTGGGTACCGGGATCTCACATCATCACTGAGAAGAACCCGAACTACTGGAACGCAGATGCTATCAAGCTTGGCAGCATCAAGTGGAACCTGATCGAGGATTCCAACGCTTCTTACAGCGCATATCAGACCGGCGAAGTTGATTTCATCAAGGATGTTCCGACTGAGGAGATCCCGAGCCTGTCCGACAATGACGAGTTCCACGTTGACACCATCATGGGTACTTACTACCTGTCCATGAACCTCAATGTTGAGCCGTTCGACAACCCGCTGGTTCGTAAGGCATTAAGCCTTGCTATCGACCGTGAGTACATCGCAAACACCCTGATGCAGGGAACCTACTCACCGGCTACCAACTTCATTGGACCGGGCTGGAGAGATACTGACGGAAATGCTTTCGTAGATGCTGCAAACGGCGGAGAGGGTTATCTGCCGCTGAACGCTGATCTTGAGGCTGCAAAGGCAGCTCTTGAGGAGGCTGGCTATCCGAACGGCGAAGGCCTTCCGGTACTGCACTACACCACCAACGATTCCGGTTACCACAAGACTGTAGCAGAGTACCTGCAGCAGGCTTGGAAAGAGCTCGGCATCACTCTGGATGTTCAGATCGTAGAGTGGTCCAGCTTCACCCCGATGCGTCGTAACGGCGAGTACGAGATCGCACGTAACGGTTGGGTAGCTGACTACAGTGATCCGTCCAACATGCTGGATCTGCTTTACAGCTCCAACGGTAACAACGATGGTAAGTATGCAAGCGCAGATTACGATGCAGCAATGGATATCGCAAGAAGCACAGCTGATGCCGCTGAGCGTTCTGAGGCTATGCACAAAGCAGAAGATATCATGATGGCTGACTATGCATGCATCCCGGTAGCATACTACAATGACTTCTGGCTGCAGCGCAACACCATCAAGGGTACCTGGCATTCAGGTTACGGATACTGGTACTTCATGTACGCAGATATCGAGGAGTAATCCGACTGATACAGCAGAACTATGGAAAGAGACTGTCTCTGACGGTCTCTTTCTTTTTTTATATAGGAAAATTGAAAAAAGTATGTTAAGATACCAGAGTTAAACAAGAAATATGTGTGGAAAGGAAAATTACAGCTATGCCGTTTGAATATGTCTCAAAGGTCCGCTACAGTGAAGTCTGTGAGGATCACTGCCTGTCTGTGACGAACATCGTGAACTATTTTCAGGATTGCAGCACCTTCCAGTCGGAGGAACTTGGAAATGGACTGGAGCTGATGGAGACCAGAAACCGTGCCTGGATCCTTGCTCACTGGCATATCATTCTCGAACGCAGACCAATGCTTGGGGAAGAGATACATGTGCAGACCTGGCCGACATCGATGAAGGGCTTTATGGCAGAGCGTAATTATCAGATGCTGGATGCAGAAGGGAAACGGCTTGCCTATGCAAATACGCTGTGGACGTATCTGGATGTGACCACCGGCCACCCGGCCAGAATAGACCAGGATGTCTGGGATATGTATCAGACAGAGCCGCCGATCGAAATGGCGAGATCGGTGCGCAAGATTCCGGTACCAGAGGAGTGTGAGCTCAGAGAAGATTTCGCAGTGAGATATCGGAATCTGGATACCAATCATCATGTAAACAATGCGCAGTATATCGAAATGGCACTGGAGTATCTGCCGTCAGGCAGTCAAGTGCGGCAGATCAGAGTAGAGTATCGAAAAGCGGCAAAGCTGCATGAGAGGATCCTTCCGCTGGTAAAACTGGAAGGGGATAAATGTACGGTGGCGCTCTGTGATCTGCAGCAGCAGCCCTATGCAGTGCTGGAAATGCTCATTTCCGGCCGGGAGGAAAAATAGAGAGGAAAAAGCATGCTTCAATTAGGAAAGAAACAGGAACTGGAAATCGTAAAGGTTGTGGACTTTGGCGTCTACCTGGCAGAAAAGAAGGGGGCAGCAGCCGAAGAGCGTGTGCTGCTGCCGAAGAAAGAGGTGCCGGCAGGTGCCGGCGAGGGAACCCGTCTGACGGTTTTTCTTTATAAGGATTCCAGAGACCGTCTGATCGCGACGATGAGAGAACCGATGCTGACTGTCGGAAGCACCGCGGTACTCAAAGTCAAAGAGGTTGCAAAGATCGGTGCCTTCCTTGACTGGGGACTCGAGAAGGATCTGCTGCTGCCGTTCCGTCAGCAGACGAGAAAAGTACACATGGACGAGGAAGTACTGGTAGGACTCTATGTGGACAAGAGTGACCGCCTTTGCGCAACCATGAAGGTTTACGGATATCTCAGCACAGAGTCACCTTACAAAAAGGATGATCATGTCACCGGTGTCGTATATGAGATCAGTGAGCAGTTCGGTGTGTTTGTCGCAGTGGATCAGAAGTATTCTGCTCTGATCCCGAGAAGAGAGGCTTCCGGAACCTACCGCGTGGGAGATCGCATTGAAGCCCGTGTGACGGCTGTCAAGGAAGACGGCAAACTGGATATCACAGACCGCGAGAAGGCTTATCTTCAGATCGAGGAGGACGCGGAGGCGATCTTAAGCGTGATCGAGGAATTTGACGGCGTGCTGCCGTTCACCGACAAGGCTTCTCCGGAGGTGATCAAGCGTGAATTCGGACTGAGCAAGGCTGCATTCAAGCGCGGTGTGGGCAAGCTGCTCAAGGAAGGAAAAATTGAGATCACGGAGCGTTCTATCCGCATCCTGTAACATGCAGAGGCGGCTGTGGAAGATTGTGATGCAAATAATAGATTGTAGTCTCGATTTTTATCAATTTGACCTGCCTGTGAAATGGTGTTAGACTGAAAAATGTGTTAGAAAGAACGTTATTATTACAGTTTTCCAACTGATAGAAAAAAGGAGAGTGTCACTATGAACAAGGTAAGAATTGCGATCGTGGGATATGGCAATATCGGCCGCGGCGTTGAGGCTGCGATCCGTCAGAATGAGGATCTGGAGCTGGCAGGAGTTTTTACCCGCCGCGATCCGTCAAGCGTGAAGATCACAACTGAGGGCGGTAAGGTCTATCCGGCAGCTGAGATTGCTGAGCATAAGGATGAGATCGATGTCTGCATCATCTGCGGAGGAAGTGCTACAGATCTGCCGAAGCAGACACCGGAGCTGGCAAAGATGTTCAACGTCATCGACAGCTTTGATACACATGCAAGAATTCCGGAGCATTTCGCAAACGTGGATGCTGCTGCGAAAGAGAGCGGACATGTAGGTATTATTTCTGTAGGCTGGGATCCGGGAATGTTCTCCCTGAACCGTCTCTACGGCAATGCGATCCTTCCGGACGGCAAGGATTATACGTTCTGGGGACGCGGTGTCAGCCAGGGACATTCTGATGCGATCCGTCGCGTTGATGGTGTTGTCGATGCAAGACAGTACACCGTTCCGGTAGAGAGTGCTGTTGAGGCTGTCAGAAACGGAGAGAACCCGGAGCTGACTACCAGACAGAAGCACACCAGAGAGTGCTATGTTGTAGCTGAGGAAGGTGCAGATCTCGCCAGAATCGAATCTGAGATCAAAAATATGCCGAACTACTTTGCAGACTATGATACCACAGTGAATTTCATCTCTCAGGAAGAACTGGATGCAAACCACAAGGGTATCCCGCACGGCGGTTTCGTTATCCGCAGCGGTGTGACCGGAGACGGATCTCATAAACACATTATCGAGTATCGTCTGAAACTCGATTCCAATCCGGAGTTTACTTCCAGCGTGCTGGTATGCTATGCAAGAGCTGCAAAGCGTCTGGCAGACGAGGGCGTATCCGGATGCAAGACTGTATTTGATATCGCACCGGCTTACCTTTCCCCGAAGAGCGGAGAGGAGCTGCGCGCACATCTTCTGTAATTTAGCAAGTATAAGTAAAAGGTCCGTCTGCCGGCGCTGTGTGTCCCGGCAGACGGACCTTTTTTGCCCGGCATGCAAAGAGAACGTTCGGCGGATGTTCTTTTGCCCGGCATGCAAAGAGAACGTCCGGTGCATCTTCTTTTGCCTGCGCGGGCAGCGATGAGAATGCTGTGCTTTCACAAGCATTCGCAGAGCGTGCATTCTACTGTTTGTCTCTGTGAAACAGGCGTGGAGAACGGTTGAAAAATTTTTGGAAAAAGTGCTTGACTTTTTGGATATCAGGGGTTATAGTAATGGAGTGAGTGAGAGATACAAAAGTTAATCACTCGGTCGTGGGGTCTTAGCTCAGCTGGGAGAGCATCTGCCTTACAAGCAGAGGGTCATAGGTTCGAGCCCTATAGGCCCCACTATTTTTAACCAAATTTCATATGGCGGAATAGCTCAGTTGGCTAGAGCACACGGTTCATACCCGTGGTGTCGAGAGTTCAAATCTCCCTTCCGCTACTTCAAAGAGTTCGAGTGATCGAACTCTTTTTTTACGATTTTCTCATAGTCGCGCCGGAAATTGCATCGGATTTTAAGGTTTTTTCTATTTCCGCTGTATTTCTCAAACAGGTCACACCAAAATCTGCTTTTTTCTTTATTATCGCCGTATTTTTCTGCGGAAATCACCCATGAGTTACATCGAAATTCGCTTTTTCCTTTATTATCGCTGTATTTCTCTAGGAAAACCGGCGGTAGATTACATCGGAATTTACTTTTTTTGCTGTTTTTTGTGCAAGCTGCCCGTAGATTACACCGGGATTTATATTTTTTACTGTTTCCGGTGTTTTTTAGAAAAGCGCCGGATCAAATAGCTGTTGATTCATTAAAAATTTGTACCAGGACAGTGCAGATATCTGATTTCGACTGTCCTTTTTACTTTTCTTCAGAAGAAAAATAAGATATAATGACATGGTAAAACGACTTATCAAAGACAACCACAAGGAGGACAAAATGGGAAGATTATCACGTCGTGACTTTCTGAAGGGTTCCGCAGCAGGTGCGCTCGGAGTAGCTGCAGCTTCTATGCTTGGCGGACTGAATGTACTGGCTTCAGAAGAGGGAGCTGCTGTTTACACAGCAGGAACTTACACAGCAACCGCAGCCGGAATGGGTGAGGTTACGGTCACCATGACATTTTCTGAGACCGCTATCACGGATGTGACCGTTGATACGGCAAATGAGACTCTGGATCTGGCTGTAAATTCCGCAGCAGATTTCCGTCAGGCACTTCTGGATGCACAGAATGCAGAGATCGATGGCATTTCCGGAGCTACCGTTACAACCACAGCAGTTAAGACTGCTGCACTGGACTGTATCGCACAGGCAATGGGCATGGATGTCTCTGAGCTTGCACCGGAGACTGAGGCTGCAGTAGAAGAGGCTGTTACAGGTGCGATCGTATGGCCGACCTGTGAGCCGGAGTATCATCCGGTAGCTGCAGGCGAGGGTGTGATCGCATATGAGGAAGAGGCAGTCGATGAGGCAGCTGTTACTGCTGAGGTAGATGTTGATGTTCTGGTCTGCGGACTTGGACCTGCAGGATTTGCTGCAGCACTTTCCAGCGCACAGAACGGACTGAAGACTGTTGTAGTTGAGAAGAATGCCGGCCCGAGCATCCAGAGTATGACCATCGGCGGCCTTCATGACCGTATCCATGAAATGTACGGTGTGAAATTCGACGAGAATCAGTGGTTTGGCGAGGCTATGGTAAAGAATGGCTTCCGTGCTAATCCGAGAATGTACAAGAAACTGCTGGCTACAGATGCTGAGGCAGTAAACTGGTGGCTGGATCAGATGCCGTTTGCCGATGAGGATTACAAGCTGACCTTCTTCGGATATTCAGGCGTTGAGTTCCCGGATTTCACAGAGCCGTATGATGAGACTGCTTCTGACCACAGCTGGAATACTTCTATCAACATTCCGTTTGAGAGTGTAGATGCCATGAAGGAGCATCTGCTCGGCAAGCTGGAAGAGGCTGGCGTAGAGGTAAACTTTGAGACACCGGTAGTTCAGCTGATCACTGATGAAGAGGGCAAGGTAGTCGGCGCTTATGCAAAGAATGCAGACGGCTATATCAAGTACAATACTGCAAAGGGCGTAGTTCTCTCCACCGGTGGTTATGAGCACAACCTTGCAAAACTGAAAGAGTGCTGCCGTCCGAGAGATCTGCAGCTGATCGCATGGCTGACCTATGGTACAAACTGTACCGGTGACGGACATGAGATGGCGAAAGCGATCGGTGCTATGGAGGATGAGTATCCGCATCCGCTGATGCTGGATCCGATGCAGCTGATGCCGTATGTTCGTGTCAACAGCGAAGGAAAGCGTTTCATCGGTGAGTATGAGACTTATGACCATCTGGCAAGTGCAATGCAGTCTCAGTACGGCGGATATGATTACTTCCTGACCGATGCAAATGCAGCTGAGGCAGTTGACAAGATGTGGTCTCCGTCTTCTTCCTGCTACGGCCCGAAGGAGGTATGGGTAGGTGCAGCAACTTCTCCGAATGCACTTGTAGCAGACAGCTTAGAGGAGCTGGCAGAGCTGATGGGTGTTCCGGCAGACAATTTTGTTGAGACGATCAACAAATGGAATGAGATGTGCGACGCCGGCGAGGATACCGAGTTCGGATATCCGGGTAAATACATGCACCGTATCGATACCGCACCGTTCTATGCAACCCGCGAGATGGCAGAGTCTCTGGCAACCTCCGGCGGTCTGCAGGTCAATGAGTGCTCGCAGGTACTGAACACTGCAAATCAGCCGATCGAGGGACTGTATGCGATCGGAAATACTTCCGGTTCCATGTTCTACGGTACTTATCCGCATTCCATGAACTGCCTGTCCCACACAAGATGTATCGTATTCGGATATAATGTAGGAAAATTCCTGGCTGAGAAATAAGAGCAGACGGGAAATTGATCTGAAATCAGAAAATGGGATCTGGGTCAATGAAATATGACCAGAAACTTGACCTGGAAT
>JAUNAF010000118.1 GCA_030527715.1 Eubacteriales bacterium | reverse complement strand
TCCTATGGATCGTTTTTTTATCAAGTGTGCAACTTCATTTTACAATCGGCGATTATAAAAAAATAATAACGAGATACAAGACAGCTGTCTCTACCGTTTATGTCAAAAAACAACCGCTCCTGCCAGTATTGTTTACATGAGATTTCAGAATCGATACAATGCGTCCATATGGATAAAATATCACATCAAAATCCAAAAAGCAAAGGAGGACTCATGATGAAAAACAAATTTCTGGTAATGTTATTAGCTGTATCCATGGCAGCCGGAAGTGTTGTTCCGGTATTTGCGGAAGCAGAGACCGAAGAAACCGCTGCAGCGGAAGTACAGGAGATAAATTTTGACGATATCACACCTGCTTATGAAGGAGTATGGATCGATTTCGAGGATGCCTTTTCTGTCTATGTTCCGGAAGACTGGACTGAACTTGACATTTCTGAGGAAGATCAGGAAAACGGTATCTTCTATGCCATCGTCGCTCCCGACGGAAGTGGCTGGAATATGAATGTCAACTACACTGAGATCGGAGATCAGGCTTACACCACAGAGCAGATCGCTCAGGAGCTTGCAGCTGTAGAGAGCTATACCGACATCGAGCTGCTCGTGCTCAACGGCATGGAGGCAGTCTCCTTACAGACCGTGGACAACACTGCACTTATTATCTGCTTCCCGGATGAGGCAGGCGGTATGTACACCATGGCGATCACAGGAGATGTAACCAACGCAGACTTTACTGCTCTCGCAGGTACCATGGGTGCCTCTGTCGGCATTTACGAAGATGATGCCGCTGACGAGACTGAGGCAGAAACCGAGTAGCATAAAACTAAGGAGAGATGATATCTATGAAGAAGAAATTAGTTTTACTGGCACTTGCCTCCATGATGGTATTCCAGAGTGCATATGCCGTAAATGCAGAGGAAACGGAGATCGAGACAGAAGCTGCAGCACAGGATACTGAGGACAGCCTTGAATTATCGTTGGACATGATGACCGAAGATCTGTACGAGGGTACCTGGATCAACTTTGACGGTGGATTTGATCTCTATCTTCCGTCAGACTGGGATGTGTTCGAATTAACCGATGAGGATACGGAAAACGGGATCACTTTTTCTGCTGCTTCCACCGCTGACGGCTTATCTGTAGTTACCATGAAAAATCAGATGGAGGACGGCTACACACTCGATCAGTTGGAAGAGGAGCTTGCAAAAGTCTACGGTGACGTTGCCTACGGTCACATCAATGAGATCCCGGTGATCTGTTTCGAGACAGACAGCACCCTGGGCGTTGCCTTCCTTGATATGGATAACTACATGTACAACGTTCAGGTCGGTCTGACTTCAAAGGACAGTGATCTTGATCCGATTCTTGCAAATATTCTCTATTCCTTAAGCCCTACCATGACAGAGGAAGCTGAGACAGAAAACTAAACTGAGCGTACGCAAAACGAAGGAGCATCTCGAAGATTCGAAATGCTCCTTTTACCTGTCATATCTGTTATCCGATCAGCTCACCGATCTTCTCCACCGTCAGCTCCCACTGCTGCTCCCGATCGATGTTGGCCTCTCCATCCCCCTTCTGAGCTCCATAGGCGCCAAAAGACGCATGATTGCCGCCTTCAATGACATATTCCACAGAAGCTGCCGGCCAGTTGCCGCGGTTTTTCTCGTAAGACTCGCGGTTGAGCACCTGATCTTCGCTTCCATAAAGTGACAGCAGTTTCAGATCTGTATCGGACAGATCCTTCGCAGGATAAGCACCGAGCAGTACGATTCCATCATACGCACTACTGTGCTCTGCTGCATAGACCGCCGCCATGGCTCCTCCCAGAGAGTGTCCGCCGAGATACCAGTTCGACACCTTTGGATACTGCTCCGGTATGCCGTCCGCCGCATTTTTCCGAAGAACAGCAAGATTCCCCGGCATATGTACGAGAACACAGAGAACCTGCTTCTCCTCGGCGAGTTTAAAAAGGAGCGGCGCATAGGATTCATACTGCACCTTTCCTCCCGGATAGAAAATCAATCCGGTGTCATACTCCTTCGGCTCAAAGACAATATTTTTTCCAGTCCTCTGCACAGTGACCTCTTCTGAGGTCTGTAAATACTCCTGCACTTCCGCTTCCGCATGATAGTAATCAGAAAGGTATCTGCCGATCCCTGCACCAGCACAGATGAGCAGCAGCAAAAACGAAAGCAGTATTCTTTGAAATAGTTTCTTCTTTTTCATCACATCAGATCCATCGGTTCCTCTGTCTTCTGAACCTTTCCCTGTTTATTTCGATACAGACGATTTTCCATGCGGTCGATAAAACGATCGATCGTGTCATTTTCTTCCAGTGCAGCGATTCCATAGGAAATATGGAGTTCATAGACCGTTGCTGTCTTCTGATTAAACTGCAGCAGCTCTGCCTTTATCTTGCTGATGACACTTCGCACCTCATCCTCCTGCATCTGCTCCAGCAGCACCAGAAACTCATTGTCCGCATAGTGGAAGGCAACGGCTCCATTCGGAAGATTACTCCTGATCAGGAAGCCCATATCTGAAATAGCCATGTCTCCGGTCTTGTGCCCATGCTCCGCATTGATGTTTTTCAGATACTCCAGCCTGATCATGATACCTCTGAGGTTCCTTGTCGAAGCATGCTGTACCTTCTCATCAAAGTATCGGTAAAGCTCACTCTTGGTATAGACACCGCTCAGCGGATCCACTGCTGCATTCTGTTTCGCATTCATCAGCACAAGGATCACCAGTGAAAGTGTATTGGCCAACGGAATCACACACAGGTGGATAAACAGACTCTCCAGCACATGTGCGAGAACCACCGGCAGAATAAAGGCAACGAACGGCAGCTCCTGATACAGCTTTTTTCTCTGATTGGTACGTAAAAACAATACAAACCCATAGATCATGTAGCAAACCGGAATGATCAGCGTCAGATAATACCAGCCCTTTCTCTGATAATGAAAATCATGGTATGAGAAATAGATCGGCACAAACATATTGGCGATACTCAGTCCCAGCAGCAGAAAGACCGGTGCTGTCAGGATCAATAGTCTCCTCCTATAGGCGGCATCATGCACCGTTTCTTTCCCCAGCCGCTCGTTCAGATAGAGTACCCAGGCCAGAATGTAGACGGCATTGATCGTGAATACAAAGCTGTACATCACAATTCCAAGCCTCTGGCTGCCAAAAAAATCATAATATTGTACGACCGTCGTGATCAGATGTGTCGCCAGTTCCACAAATGACGCTCCAAACAGTACATACAGATAACTGTTTCCCTTATTGCGGAAGGAAAACGTCTGCATGGAGTACGTTGTAAGAATACCCAGAATATACATTCCTGTAAGATTCGCCACCAACGCAAGTGATAATTCTAACATATCCTTTCCCTTTCCCTCGTATTTAAACCATCAGCATGATGGACACAGAAACTACCTCGCCGTCAAAATCCATTTTCATCGCACCGTTATATTTCTTAACGATCGCCTGCACAGATTCCACACCGACTCCGTATCCGCTGTGGCTCGTAGAAATATATCTGCCGTTCTTATCGACCTTCGGTGCGGCAAGACTTGTATTTTTGATCCTCAGTGTAAGACCGGCATCCTCATAACGTCCGGTCATCTGGATCATTCGTTCTGCATCTGTCACCTTGCGGCAGGCATTCATGGCATTTTCCAGAAGATTGCTGAGAATGATCGTCAGATCCTTATTGGAAATACCGATCTCAGACGGGATATTGCACTTCGCAGAAAATTTTATGCCCTCTTCCTCTGCCTGCTCGGAATAGTAAGACAGCAGTGCATTGGTAGCAAAATGTTCACAGTAGACAAGCACACTGCTGCTCGCCTGCTTCTCCGCAAACTGACTCAGATAATTTCGGATCCCCGGAAGATCTTCTTCTTTTGCAAGTGTATCCAGCACGAGGAAATGATGACGGATATCATGTCTGGCCTTCCTGGTCTCATCGATTCGTCTGCTCAGGTTCTTGTACTGTGACTGATTCAGTACCTCCTGATACTCCAGTCTTGATTTTTCACCTTCATAGTACAGAAGCTGAAGTATGATAAAATAGGTCACCAGGCTGCCTGCTTCAAAGAATGCCAGCATTGCCAGAATGATCGGATC
>JAUNAF010000038.1 GCA_030527715.1 Eubacteriales bacterium | reverse complement strand
ATCCTATGGATCGTTTTTTTATCAAGTGTGCAACTTCATTTTACAATCGGCGATTTCTAAATTTCTGTGCACCAAAATATAATTTTTTAGTGATTCCGATGTAATTTTCATCCGATATTTCGACTCTGCTACAGCGGGATTTCTCTTTTTGATGAATCTCGGTGTATTTTCCTTTGAAATGGGCTTGTTTTTTACATCGGAAATCTTGTTTTATTGAATTTTTAGTGCAATCGCTATCCGGAAAACCACTTACCGGCAAAGATGGGCTGGATTGAAGCAACTATGAGAAACACGCTTTGCGAGTTTCTCAAGTTGTCGCGGTGCTCCTCGAATGCTTGTGCAAGCACAGCATTCTCATCACTACTCGCGTAAAAAAAAGCGCCTCCCCTCTCGGGAAAGCGCTCTCTTACTTGATTCATTTAAACGTATTACAGTACTTTGGCGATCTCTTCTGCTGCCAGAACTCCGGAACCTACTGCCAGTCCTACGGAAGAACCCGGATTGTCATAGTACGGCATGGTGTACATGGATCCGATATCTACACCTGCGACATACAGTCCTTCGATCGGCTGATTCTCGTTATTCAGTGCCTGCAGATTTGCATTTACCTTGATACCGCCGTTGGTGCCCCATGCTGACGGAACATACTCGAAACAGTAGAACGGACCGTTCTGAACCGGCTTCAGGAAGGTCTTGCTCTTGTAGAACTCGGTATCCTCGCCGCTCTCACAGTATCCATTGTATTCTGCTACGGTCGTCTCAAGATTCTTCAGACCGAATTTCTCAGCAATTTCTGCCAGTGTATCTGCCTTGACAGCCCAGCCCTCTTCGATGGCCTGCTGAAGATGTGCTTCCACATCTGCCTCTTTGTTGTAGTAGAATTCTGCCTCGCTTCCGGATACCCACTCTTCCGGGGATCCCATGTACGCATAGATACCCTGCTCTTTGATACCCTCATACATATCGCTGTCCAGTACTACATAAGCTTTTCCCTGACGGAGGATTGCTTCTCCACCGATCGCCAGCGGGAAACGTGCAACCTTCTCCTCATTGATAAAACGATAACCGTCTGCATCGGTGTAAAGTCCGCCGAAGAGCCAGTAAGTATAGTGTACATTCAGGTTCTTCCACTCCGGATCGAACGGCCAGCCTGTGGTTGCCTTGCTTACGCCGCCTGCCTCATTGCCGAGTACGGCAAAGGTACGGTCATTGACTGCACCTGCCTTGTGAGCAAGCTCAATACCGGTACCGTCACATGCAGTATTTCCAAGCGGGAAGATCGTGGTGTTGAGGTACTGCTTCTGCATCTCCTCGTTGCCAAGGAAACCTCCGGTGGTTACCAGAACAGCCTTTGCACGCACTTCCAGTACGCCGTCAGCAGTCTTTGCCTTGACGCCGACTACCTTTCCATCCTCGCAAACCGGCTCTTTTGCCTTTGCACCGTAAATAAACTCTCCGCCGTTTGCTTCGATCTCTTTTACGATCGGCTCGATACGCTCCTGCTTATCTACGCTGAACAGATGACGTGCGCGGAAACCGTTATCATATACATCCGGCCACAGTGTCATCGGGATGCCCAGATCGATCATATCGTTCATCGCCTTACCGGTCTTGCTCAGCACCTTGCGGAGAAGCTTTGCATTGACTGCGGTGTTGGAGTAGTCATACATATGGTTAAAGAGTTTATCCAGACTTACCCACTCGTTCTCCTGCTCCTGCAGCTTGGTTTCGCAGGCAGCCGGACCGCCGCACATTGCAAAGTTGGAACCGAATGCATTTGCTCCGCACTCCAGGATCATTACCTTACGGCCTTCACGGGTCAGATTCAGTGCTGCCATCAGACCTGCTGCACCTGCGCCGCAGATCACGACCTCAGTTTCCTTTGTCTCTGCTGCATCGCCGAGTGCTTCCTCAGCATCTGCTCCGGATTTGAGGCTCTCCACATCAACGCCCATTGCCTGTGCCACACAGTCAAGTGCTGCCTCGCTCACTGCCTTGGAGGTGACAGATGCGCCTGCTACAGCATCGATCTCTGCGCTCTGCTTATTGAGGAGCATTGCCTTTAATTCCTCTGCTGCTGCCTGACCGATCTCCGGTGTCTCACCTGCTACATCGAGCTGAACATCTGTGATCGCTGTCTCTGAAAATGTCATTGTGACAGTGACCTCACCCATACCCTGTGCTTTTGCACTGTAGGTACCCGGGGTGTACATGTTGACAGATGCTTCATTTTCTGCTGCAAATACATGCATTGCACTTCCTGCGGAAAGGGTGGCAGCTCCTGCCAGCATTCCGCGCATAAACTGTCTGCGGCTAATCTCTCTTGCCATGGTTTTTTCCTTTCTGTATTTCAATATAGTTCAACAATGTGTATAATGAGCATAGACCTTAAACCTAGTTTAAAGTCAAGCAAAATTATATTGAAAAAAGTGAGGTCCACAGTTTGCCGTCCGACAATGAAATTCTTCGAAATATCGCGGAGTACTCCCTGATCACAGGTCTGCCTGCATCCAAAATTCGCTATTATGAAAAGCTGGGATTGAAAGGCGTTCTCCGCAGTGAAAACGGTTACCGTTCCTTCAATCGTGATTCCATCTATCACCTGAATGATATGAAAGCTCTCTGTGCCAGAGGGTTCTCCATTAAAGAGAGTCTGAATCTCACCAATGACGCCTGCACTGCCCATGAAATGATCGACCTGCTGGCCGAAAAAGAGGCTGAGCTTTCCCATGAACTTCTTATCATGAAAGCTATGCGGGCATGGGCTGAGGAAACGCGCAATACTCTTGAACAGCTGGAAAAGCAGGGCTCTCTGCTCTTTCAAAGCGAGATGGAAGATCAGATCTTTTTGCCTGCCTGTGTGAATGCAGACTTCAGCATCGGCATTAAAAACGGCAGAGTCCGCGAACAGTGGAACCATTTTTATCCGATCAATCGTCAGGTAGGTGTTCTGGATTCCCCGCACAGCACAGAGCTCCAGTATATCAACTATGGCGATATTGTTTCTGTGAGTGAGTTCGAGCGCTATCATTTTGCGGAAGATCCGACCTTGCGCCGCCTGCCGATGGGCAGATGCCTCTGCTTTAATTTTCAGGAGAATGAGGACGGTCTCTTCGCACTGAATGACTATCCGCAGGTACTGCAGTATCTGAAGGAGCATCATCTGGAAATATCCGTCAGCATTATACTGACTTACTTCTTCATGATCTTTACAGAGCGTAATAACAATGACGGCATAGCCTTCCTGCCGGTACGGGAAAAACAGAATCACTAATGCAAAAATGCACCTGCCGTTGAATGTCATCTCATTCTGAGACATTCAGCGATCAGGTGCATTTCATAATTCTGGTACTGTTACTTACTGCTTATTGATCACGCGGACTCTGGTAACTCCGTCGATCGCACGCAGTGCTGCCACTACCTCCTCTGAAGGTACTGCATCGCAGTCGATCAGGGTGTATGCGGTGTTTCCGCGGCTCTTGTTGGACATGTTCGGAATGTTGATGCCCGCTGCGGAAAGTGTGGAGGAGAACATGGAGATCATGTTCGGACGGTTCACGTTCGTGATGCTGATCGTGCAGGCGCACGGCTCCGGATCCAGGGTACAGTTCGGATAATTCACTGAATTGCGGATACGTCCGGTCTCGATAAAGTCTCTCAGTTCCTTGACTGCCATCACTGCACAGTTATCCTCGGACTCTGCGGTAGATGCTCCGAGATGCGGTGTTGCGATGACATTCTTCATCTTTGCAGTCGCCTCATTCGGGAAATCCGTCATATATCTGCGCACCTTGCCGCTCTCAAGTGCCTCTGTCATGGCTGCATCGTCCACCAGAAGATCACGCGCGTAGTTCAGGATCACCACGCCGTCCTTCATCTGCGCGATACTGTCGGCATTGATCGTACCGCGGGTAGCGTCCAGAAGCGGTACATGTATCGTGATATAATCACATTTACTGTACAGATCTGTCACCTTTTCCACGACCTTGATGGAACGATTCAGACGCAGTGCACTTCCGACAGAGAGGAACGGATCGTATCCAATAACATCCATGCCCAGTCCATCTGCAGCATTTGCCACCTCGATTCCGATCGCGCCAAGACCGATAACACCGAGTGTTTTTCCCTTGATCTCACTGCCCGCAAACTGCTTCTTTGCCTTTTCCATATCTTTGGAAATATTGGCATTCTCATTATTCTCCTGTACCCAGTGAATACCGCCGTCGATATCTCTGGCTGCAAGAAGCATTCCTGCCAGAACCAGCTCCTTTACACCGTTGGCATTTGCACCCGGTGTATTGAAGACTACGATACCCTTCTCCGTACACTTGTCCAGCGGAATGTTGTTTACGCCGGCACCGGCACGTGCGATCGCAACGAGATTCTCCGGCAGCTCCAGATCATGCATGGATGCAGAACGTACCAGCACGGCATCTGCCTCGGAAAGTTCCTTCGTAATCACATAGGTATCATCCAGTTTTTTCATTCCCACTTCAGCGATGGGATTCAGGCAACAGATTTTTTTCATAATTTTTCTCCCGTATCCAGATCTAGTCTATATTTAGTACTTGCCTTTTAAAGATTAACATTTCTTAGTTTATCACTTTAAAGCAAATATTTCCATATGCATTCTTCACAACTTTCAGGTGAATCTTTCCCGCGAGAGCATCATTTCTGATATTTATTTTTCGACTGCGATCACTTCGATCTCAACCAGTCCGCCCTTCGGCAGCTTCGCAACCTGAACACAGGAGCGTGCCGGGAACTCATTTGCAAAGTACTGTGCATAGATCTCGTTTACGGTTGCAAAATCATTGATATCATCCAGGAAAATGCTAGTCTTTACCACATGATCCAGATCAGAACCGCAGCCCTCAAGCACGGTCTTTACATTCTCAAGACTCTGTCTTGTCTGTGCCTCGATTCCTTCCGGAAGTACGCCGGTCTCCGGAATCAGTCCGAGCTGGCCTGAGAGAAAGATCAGTTCTCCTGTCTTTACTGCATGTACATAAGGTCCTACTGCTGCCGGTGCTCCGGTCACATTGATTGCTTTCTTCATACCTTTAACCTTCTTTCTTGAAAAATGCTTATCCGTGGAGGAACAGCGTCCGCCACGGATAACTAGTTATCACTGTTAATCTACAATATTTTCCCCTCTTCTGGCAAGTATCAGATGAAATCTCCCTCTACTTCTTCTGCCGTCAGAGAAACTTCACGGCTGATATACTGTGCGATCTCACTCGCCGAAAGCACCAGTTCCTTCTCCCATCCGGATAAGATCTTTACGCTCTCTTCACTATCCTTCAGACTTTCACTGCCCTCCGGAAGCACCAGCAGGACGATCAGACCGGCATCTGCCAGCATCTCTGCTGTGCGCTCCACATCGTCTCCCTCGGACGGCTGATACAGATAAGTGGATTTTCCTTCCGCATAGAGCTTATATTCCACCTCCTGCGCAAGTGTGAGCGTCAGTCCCTCTTTCTTCAGCGGAAATTCAACGATCGCTGCGCGATGCCCGTTCTTCAGACTGCGCTTTTTTGCATCGATCGTTTTCTTTACTCCGTCGTCTGTCAGTATGGAAGTGACTACACCGCAGGCGGAGGTCATATTTGTGACACGATCGATCAGGATCAGTTCTCCGAGCGTCCTGTGATCTTTGAATCTGTCCAGAACGACATCATCCGCAAACGTCAGCTCGCAGGAAGCGATCTCATTTTTATAGAGAGCTGTCACTTCTTTTTTCTCACCGGAATTGACATCTACACTGTATCGAATGCTCTTTACCTGCCCCGGAATCAGCTTTGTTCCGATTTTTACAAAAACTGCCTTTCCATTCTCAAGCTTCTCATCGTCCATCCAGAGAATATCTGCCACAGCACCAAAGGCAACCGGAAACTCTGTTCCGGCAGTAAGCACGCAGCCTCTGGAAACATCCACCTCACGATCCAGCTGAATCGTCACCGGCTGTCCCTTCTGTGCACTCTCTTCCTCTCTGTCACCGACCAGAATCTTCTTTACATGCGCCTTTTCCCTGCTCGGCAGCGCTGTGATCTCGTCACCGACGCTGATCACGCCGTCCTCGATCTGACCCTGGAATCCGCGAAAGGCATGATTCGGTCGGCAGACTCTCTGTACCGGAAGATAAAATCCCTTTTCCCCGTCATCATCCGACACGTCCACCTGCTCCAGATACGGCAGAAGCGCCTCTCCGGTGTACCATGGCATATTTGCGGATTTCTTCGTCACATTGTCACCCTCGGTCGCTGATACCGGGATGATCTGTACCTGATGCAGCGCAAGCTCTGTCCTGAGCTGCTCGATCTGCTGCTCGATCTCACGGAATCTCTGCTCATCATACTGAGCAAGATCCATCTTGTTTACGGCAAATACAAAGGACCGGATACCCATCAGTGCACAGATTCTGGCATGACGTCTGGTCTGTTTCAAGACACCGGATCTGGCATCTACCAGGATAACCGCTGCATCGGCAAAGGATGCACCGACTGCCATATTTCTGGTATACTCCTCATGCCCCGGTGTATCCGCAACGATAAAGCTGCGGTGTTCTGTCGTAAAGTAGCAGTAAGCAACATCGATCGTAATACCCTGCTCACGTTCTGCCATCAGACCGTCCAGCAAAAGCGAATAGTCGATGGCTCCTTCTCTGGAACCGACTCTGGAATCGAGCTCCAGCGCGCGCTTCTGATCTGCATACAGAAGCTTGGAATCGTATAAAATATGTCCGATCAGTGTGGATTTTCCGTCATCCACACTTCCGCAGGTAATGAATTTCAGCAAACCCTTCATCTTAGAAATACCCCTCTCTCTTTCTGCGCTCCATACTTCCGCTCTCTTCGTGATCAATGACACGGCTCGTGCGCTCAGATTCTACTGCACTGAGTGTCTCTGCAATGATCTCATCCAGAGTGACTGCTTCTGACTCAATGCCTCCGGTCAGAGGATAACATCCAAGTGTACGGAATCGCACCTTTTTCAGCTCCGGTGTTTCCCCTTCCAGCAGTCTCATACGTTCGTCATCCACCATGATCAGATTGCCGTCTCTCTCCACCACCGGTCTCTCTGCTGCGAAATACAGCGGTACGATATCGATGTTCTCTCTGCGGATATACTGCCAGATATCATTTTCTGTCCAGTTTGAGATCGGGAACACTCTCATGCTCTCCCCCTTCTGGATCTTGGTATTGTAGAGCTTCCACATTTCCGGTCTCTGATTTTTCGGATCCCAGGCCTGCTGTGTATTTCTGAAGGAAAAAATTCTTTCCTTGGCTCTTGATTTCTCTTCGTCTCTTCGACCGCCGCCGAATGCAGCGGTAAATCCGTATTTGTTCAGTGCCTGCTTCAGTGCCTGTGTTTTCATGATGTCTGTGTAGGCAGAACCGTGATCAAATGGATTGATCCTCTGGCGGATCCCTTCCTCATTGGAATATACCAGCATCTCAATGCCCTTCTCTTCTGCGACTTTATCGCGGAATTCGATCATCTCCCGAAACTTCCAGGTCGTATCCACATGCAGGAACGGGAAGGGCGGCTTCTCCGGATAAAAGGCTTTCATTGCCAGGTGCAGCATAACTGAGCTGTCTTTTCCTATGGAGTACAGCATGACCGGCTTTTCACACTCTGCTGCGACCTCCCTGATGATATAAATTGCTTCTGCCTCCAGCTCATCTAAGTGAGATAGATTTCCCATGGTAACTCTTCCTCCGTTCCTCTAGTATTGGTTTGCCTCTTTCGGGTTGACCTTGATGGTCTTTACCTCACCGGCAGGGAAATGTACTTCCCAGATAAAATGCTCTCTCTGCTTTTTTATGTGCAGGGTCTCTCCGTGACCTCCGAGATCCGCACCGAGATACAGGGCAATGGCTCCTCTGCTGCATTCCTTGAGACAGGAGGTACAGCCCCAGCAGTCTCTTTCCTGCAGGATCACTGCCCTTTTGTCCTTCCCCTGTTTGATCAGATTTCCCGGACAGACCTCCACACATTTTCCGCAGCCCGCACAGAGTGCCTGATCGATCCTGATGCTCATGAAATCACCTCTCCATCCATATCCCGGTACACGATCTGCACCGTACTGTCTTTATATCTGGAATTTACGAATTTCTCATATTCACTGCTCTTCTGCGGATAATCCGTATACTCCGCAAATCCATGCCATCTGGTCTCCTTTCTTGCCCGCAGATGAGCGATCACAGTGCGGCAGACGATCAGCCGTTCTCTGACCTCATAGATTCTCAGCAGATCATCCATCGTATCCGCATACAGGTATGGGAGACTCTCCTGCAGTCCGGCGATTCTCTCATCAGCTTCTCTGAGTGAGGCTTCCTGATAACGGTAATCCGTGCGGATGCCTCCGGCATACTGATCCATGATCTTCTGCATTGCCTCCTCCACCTGTTCTGTATTCAGAACTCCGTGCGGATTGGACAGATACCTCTCATATTCTTTCTTTTTACTGTCAATAAATGTATTTTTCTGCCGCAGAAATGCTTTGTCTGCACCGTACGCTTCCCTGTCAGTGTCTCTCAGCTCTTCCATGATGGACTCCGCTGCGATCTCCCCCTCGGCCAGTGCACCGGTGACATATTTCTGCGGGCATCCTCCTGCCACATCTCCTGCGGCATACAGTCCTTTTAAGGTGGTACGTCTGCTGCTGTCGATCCAGTAACCGCTGGCTGCATGACCTCCGACGATGTAGGGTTCGGTGCCTTCGATCTCCACATTTTTCTGACTTGGACCCCTGCCTTCTGCAAGCCATTTCAGCGTCTGACTGGGTGCCATATTCAAATATGCCTTGTAAAGTTCTGTCTCCTGAGTCTCACTGATCCCTTCTGTTTTCAGATAACACGGTCCGCGTCCTGCACGGTTCTCCTCCACAGTTCCGTACAGTCTCTGTGAAGTGGTCAGCCCGTATGCTGTCTCGTAGACTTCTCCGTCCCTGTTGACCTGTCGTGCCCCGACGCCCTGTGCGATCGTTCCGACCGGTGCGATCGTATCCTTGCATCTCAATGCGATAAATCTCATCTCAAAGGTCGTCATCTCTGCACCGGCAAGAATGCCCATCGCATATCCTGCACCGGTATTGAACGGAGGATACCACATCTTATGTCTGGAAAATCCCGGATTGTTCGGCCGGTACAGTCCTGCTGCTCCGCCGGTTGCGATCAGCACAGCCTTTGCATGGATCTCGTAAAAGATCTGCCGGTCCACATCGAAACCGACGGCACCTTTCACATGACCGTTTTCCACAAGATAGTCCGTAATATTCACATGATTCAGGACAGATACCCTCTCCTGCCCGGATGCCGCTGCCGCAAGGATCGGTTTGATATTTTCACCGTTGATCTTGATATTGCGGTCACCTCTGGCTGCGTAATTGCCGTCTGCATCCTTCAGAATGACCAGACCGAGGCGTTCCAGCTCAGCCGTCACCTCATTCAGCCTCTGCGACATGGTCAGCAGCAGACTGCGGCTTGCGATGCCGTCTGCATCCTTCATTGCATACTCTACATAATCCTCAGGTCTTTTTCCCTTTGTGATATAGGCATTGACCGCATTCACACCTGCTGCAAGACAGCCGCTTCTCCTGATATTTGCCTTTTCCGCGATCAGAATGTGCAGATCCGATTTCTTCCCGAGTACATAGGCTGCATAACAGCCTGCCGTCCCTCCTCCTATGATCAGGACATCCGTGTCGTATTTTTTTGTCTGCAGCTCCTTCATCCTGTCCGTCTCCTTGTCAAAGTCCCGCCGCCTTCATCAGATCACAACCGGATTCTCCGCTGCGATCACTTCATTCTCGACGATCTGTATTTTTTCATCCTCACCGGAGACGTATGCTCTGTAAATAAAGATATTTACATGCTCCCCCTCCTCGATCGGTGCCTCCTCAATTTTTCTCGTTCCCTGAATCAGGATATCGTGGATGCGCACCCAGATCTCCGCTTCTTTTCCCCGGAAAAGCACACGCTCCACTACGCCGTCCTCTGCGGAGATCACATACCTGATCTTTTCATTTTTCCTGGTAATACTGACATTTTCCGGCCGTATCACAGCGTGAAGTTCCGGTGCCAGACCGGTAAATCCCTTAAATCTGCTGATATGCTCCACTCTGGTCGGATGCCCCATGAACTCTGCCACGAAGGTCGTCTCCGGCTTCCGATAGATATCCACAGGATTTCCGATCTGTTCCACACGCCCGTGGTTCGTGATGATGATATCATCCGCCACCTCAATGGCCTCATCCTGATCGTGGGTAACGAAAATGCTGGTAATACCGACCTTATTGATCATCTCTCTGAGCCAGCTTCTCAGCTCCTGTCTCACCTTCGCGTCGATCGCTGCAAAAGGCTCATCGAGAACATCGAGAAGCAGCAGCTCCGGGTTCGGCGCCAGTGCTCTTGCAAATGCCACTCTCTGTCTCTGTCCTCCGGAAAGCTGATTCGGATATCTCTTTTCCAGACCGGTCAGTCCCACCAGCTCGATCATTTCCTGCACTCTTGCCCGGATCTTCGATTTCTCCCACTTATTTACCCGAAGACCGAAGGCAATATTGTCATACACTGTTTTATAACGAAACAGTGCGTAATTCTGAAATACAAAACCGACACCGCGCTTGTTTGCCGGAATATCATTGACCACTCTTCCATCGATCAGGATCTCTCCGCTGTCCGCGGTCTCCAGTCCTGCGATCATCCTGAGAATCGTCGTCTTTCCGCTGCCGCTCGGACCGAGCAGTGCTACCAGCTTTCCCTTTTCTATCCGAAAATGGATGTCCTTCGATGCCTGATAGTCCTGAAAGGTCTTATTTACACCCCGTAATTCTACATAACTCTGATTCTCAGCCATCGTTTTCACCCTTTCCTCTCTGTTCCAGTACACTCCTCAGCACCAGTATGATCACCGCCATCAGCACAAGGAGCGCTGAAACTGCAAATGCTCCGGTGAAATCATAGCCCTGATACAGAAGCTCTATATAAAGCGGCATCGTATTTGTCTTTCCTCTCAGATGTCCTGAGAGAACGGATACCGCACCAAATTCTCCCATTGCTCTCGCACTGCAGAGGACCACTCCGTACAGCAGTGCCCATTTGATGTGCGGGAAGGTGATCTCCCGAAAGATCCTCCATCCTCCTGCCCCCATCAATGCAGCTGCCTCCTCTTCATCTGTTCCCTGCGCCGTCAGCACCGGAATGATCTCCCTGGAAACAAACGGAAGCGTGACAAAAATCGTTGCCATCACGATTCCGGGAACCGCAAATATGATCTTGATCCCCGCAGCCTTCAGATACGGTGCCAGAATACTCTGTCTTCCATAGGTCAGTACATAGATCAGACCTGCAATGATCGGTGATACCGTGAGCGGAAGATCGATCAGTGTGGAGATCACTTTCTTTCCCTTAAACTGAAATCTGGTAATACACCAGGCGGCTGCCAGACCGAACACGGTGTTGAAGACCAGCGTGATCCCTGTCACCTTAAGGGTCAGCAGAACTGCCTTCACAGCATATTCATCCGACACTGCCTTCCAGAAGCTTGCCGCACCGTCCTTGAATGCTGTCGCCATCACATAGATCAGCGGAAGGATCAGCATAGTGATCAGAAATACGGCGCTGATGCCGATCAGAATCCATTTCACCGGACCTGAGTTCTTTTTCGCTGTCATTTTTCTCCTCCCGTTATACAATTCCACTGATGATCTTTGAGCTTCTGCTCTGAAGCACCGCGTTCACAAACAGTATCAGAAATGCTGCTGCCAGCATGACCAGAGCGATCGAGGTTGCACTGGCATAGTCGAATTCCTGAAGTTCCGACATGATCATCAACGGCGCGATCTCTGTCTCAAACGGCGTATTTCCTGCGATGAATACGACGCTTCCGTATTCCCCGAGTCCTCTCGCAAAGGATAAGGTAAATCCGCTGATCAGTGCCGGCAGTATCTCCGGAAGGATGACCTGTGTGAGTGTCTGCCATCTGTCTGCCCCGAGAATATCTGCCGCCTCCTCATATTGCGGATCGATCTTCTCCAGTACCGGCTGCACTGCCCGGACTACAAATGGGATTCCTATAAAGATCAGTGCCACAGTGATACCGATTCTCGTGTAGGCGATCGGTATTCCAAATTTTGCAAAAAAACTTCCGACCCAGCCGTTGGTTGTCGTCAGGTGAGTCAGTGCGATGCCTGCCACCGCCGTAGGCAGGGCAAACGGAAGCTCTATGATGCCATTCATGATCTGCTTTCCCGGAAATTCATATCTCACCAGCACCCATGCCAGGATCAGTCCCATCACGGCATCGACCAGGGCTGCAGCAAATGCTGTCTGAAAGCTTACCAGATATGCGGAAAGGACTCTCGGTCTGGTCACTGTGCTCAGAAATTCTCCCGGAGAGAGCTGTGCCGAAAACAATATCAGCGAGCAGAGGGGCAGAAGGACGATCAGTCCAAGCATGGAAACGGTAATGCCTAATGACAGCCCAAATCCCGGAATTACTCTTTTCTTTTTTGCCTTGCGCCTGTTCAAAACTGCTCCTCCTCTCGCTATTGCCCTTTATTTTTCTTCGTAGATCTGATCAAAGATTCCGCCGTCCGCGAAATGCTTCTCGCCTGCTGCCTTCCAGCCGTCAAAATGTGCGATATCTGTCAGCTCCACTTTTCCATTGATCCACTTTCCGTCTTCCGGAATCTCTGTGATCGTATTGCTCTCGTCCTCTGAGGTAAACTCCGCAAGTACGGTCTCATTTGACGGACGATAATAATTTTCTGCCTCAAGTCTCTGTGCTTCCTCGGAATACAGATAATTCAGGTATTCCTCTGCCACCTCTCTGGTGTCCCGGTCATCCACCACCTCATCGACGATGGCTACTGTCGGCTGGCAGAGAATCGATACGGACGGAACGACGATCTCATATTCCTCGGGAGCTTCCTGCAGGGAGAGGAATGCCTCATTTTCCCAGGCGATCAGGACATCTCCCTGTCCATTCTCTGTAAAGGTCGTTGTGGAACCTCTCGCTCCGGAATCCAGCACCAGCACATTTGCAAACAGCTGTCGGATGCTCTCCTCGATCTCGCTCTCACTCTGTCCCTGTTTTTCAAAATAATACCAGGCTGCCAGATAATTCCATCTTGCTCCGCCGGAGGTCTTCGGGTTCGGAGTGATCACTCCCACATCTTCCTTCAGCAGATCTCCCCAGTCCTGGATATTTTTCGGATTTCCTTTTCTAACCAGAAAAACGATCGTCGATGTGTACGTGGAGCTGTCCAGCGGAAATTCTGAAGTATACCCCTCCTCGATCAGTCCTGCATCGGCAACTGCATCGACATCTCCCTCCAGTGCCAGTGTGACGACATCTGCCTCCAGTCCATTGGCAACTTCAAGTGCCTGCTTTCCGGAACCCCCGTGGGACTGGATCACAGTGACCTCACCGCCGGTCGTCTCCTCCCAGTGTGCCTGGAACAGCTCATTGTATGCCGCATACAGTTCTCTGGTCGGATCATAGGAGACATTGACGATCTCCACGGAATCCGCTGCGCAGGCCGGCATCACCGTTGTTCCTACTACTACTGCTGCTGTCCATAATGCGATTTGTCTCTTCAGGTTCTGCATCTTCATCTTGTCTCCTCCTTTTCATATTAAATAAATAGGTTTTATAAGTTTTATGCGGATACTTTATCATCGGACATCTGAAAAGTCAATTAACAAAACCTGATAGACAGTTATAGAAATTTTCTATTTCTATAATCAGAAATTAGAACCAGGCCTCTTTATCTCAAACAATGAATCTCAGTATCTGCACTGCCTGCGCGGATATCTTTTCATCTGCTTTTAAGTGTGGTAAACTGTTTTTATATATGAACACTGCTATTTTAAGGAGGATTACCTATGATTGAACTTCCGATGAGATCCGCCGTACCGCTGACCAGGCAGACACTTTCATCTCTGAATAACAGATATCTGCCTCCACACAGTGCGCAGACTATTTCTACGATGAACCGCACCATGGGCATGATCGCAGCCGCAGTTTATGCTGAGCAGATGCAGAGACAGAATACTCCGCCTGTTTACACGCAGCAGATGCAGCAGCAGAGTACTCCGCCTGTTCGTCACAATCAGATATTGTCTCAGAACGGTCAGACACTTTATCAGAATCAGATACAGGGTGCCTATTCTTCTCAGAGTCATCCGCAGAGTACTTCTGCCGCTGCACCGCAGATCGACACCCGCCAGCTGCCCGGATTCGTACATCCGGTGCTGAAGGGTCAGCGTGTATCTCTCGCAGATGCCGCTTCTCTTCACCGTATCAGAGTAAATCTCGGCTGGAATGTCCTGAATGCAGCCTGTGATGTGGATGTCTCTGCCTTCCTTCTGAACTCTGCCGGAAAAGTCATCGGGGATGACTGGTTCGTGTTCTACGGGCAGACAAACAGTCCTGACAACAGCACGATATTTTCAGAAGCACCTGCTCCGGACCGGGAAGCGATCACCATCGATCTTGACAGACTGAATCCTGCAGTTGCAAAAATCGTCTTTGTGCTCACGATCAATGAGGCACTTGAAAAACGACTGAACTTCAGCATGCTGAAGGATGCCTATATCCGTATCATGGATGCACAGAGCAGCAGTGAGCTGGTCAGCTTTCTGATGAGTGACTATTACGCCAATGTCACCTCCATGATGATCGGCGAGCTTTATTTAAATAAAGGTGTCTGGAAATTTAATGCCATCGGAAATGGTGTTGCAAGAGATCTAGCGGGACTCTGCGAACTGTACGGTGTTCAGGTGATCTGACGCCGGAAAAGACTTTTAGACTGGAGGGGAATTATAAATGCTTTCTTTTGAAACGATCAATGAACTTACGTTAAAGGTAACCTGTACCGGAATGGACAGTTTATTTGTAAAAGCCGGCTCCTTTATCGCCGGTGATAACTATGGAGCTAAAAACTATAAATTTGAGAAGGTTCTCTTAGGACCTCAGAACAATCTCGGTCAGGCACTCTTCGGCTCCATCGCCCGCAGAGTGACCGGTGAGAATCTGCCTCTGATGAAGGTGCAGCTGAACGGTGATTCCGTGACTTACTATGCCAATTACGGACAGCATATCGTTGTTTATCAGCTTGCTCCGGGAGAAGTGATCTCTGTGGAATCTGAAAATATTCTGGCATTTACACCGGACTGCGACTACAGCGTCCGCTTCATCGGTGTCGGAGTTCTTTCCCAGAAAGGCATGGCAACCTCCACCCTGACCGGCCGTGGAAATAATGCCTATGTTGCTGTATTATCTGACGGAAATCCGATCGTTCTGAGCAATGTCGGCACAAACAATACTATCTCCGTAGATCCTGATGCGGTGATCTGCTGGATTGGAAGCGGGTACTGTGATCCGAGCGTCACTGCAGATGTTTCCTGGAAGACCTTTATCGGACAGGCCTCCGGAGAATCCTATCAGTACGAATGGCACGGAGGAACAAATGTCACCGTGATCATTCAGCCTTCTGAGCGCCGCGGAGGCATCAGCGTTTCGATGGATTAAAAGAAAAGCAAGCACGTTCTTGACCTGGATTTAAAAAATGGAATCCAGGTCAAGAAGTTTTTGCCTGGAAATTGACCTGAAATCAAAAAGTGAAATCCAGGTCAAGATAATACCCGAAAATGCTTGACCTGAAATCCAAAAATAGAATCCAGGTCAACGCTCGCCGAATAATTTAAAAACAGGCTAATTTCTTCATCACTCTCAGCACTTCTCTCAGAAAATGATCTGAAAATACTGCTTCCTTCTCTCTCAGCTGTGCGCTGGTCTGATATACTTCACAAAATCCCTTCGGCACAAATCCGAGGTCGGCTGCCTCGACCATGGGAAGATCGAATTCACTGTCTCCGGCAGCGATGATCTTCTGCGGTCGAAGATAAGATCTCAGACGTTCTATAGCTTTTCCTTTGCTGAGCGCGTTCGGAACTACATAGACCTTTTCCCCGTTGTGGAAAACCTTCACCAGTTCTTCCTTCAGCTGTGCCTTCAATTCTGCGACCACACTCTGCGGATCCTCACATTTGGTAAATACAAAGAGCTGCTCTATAAAACGTAGCTCGAACTTTCTCCGGGCATCCTTTTCCAGCAGCTCCATGGATTTCCGCAGTTCCTCCTGTGCGGAGGACACCAGCTGCCGGGATTCATTCAGCCAGCCCTCATCTCTTCTGCCGTTGATCAGAAGAATTCCTCCGTTGCACACCAGTGCAAAAGGAATTTCGCCTATGCCAAGCTCTATTCTCTGATACTGCTCCTCCGTCCTGGTAGAGACAGGAATGATCCGGCAGAGCGCTTTTAATTCATTGAGCAAACGGAAGGTTTCCTCCGTAATGAAGGAAACCTCCCTGCCCTGATAGAGCTCCACACATCTTTTTTCTGAACCGATCTCGCGCCTGCAGGAGTAGATCAGTGTATTATCCAGATCTGTACACAGAAGCAGTTTCTGACTTTTCTGTCCGGACTTCATTTATTCTACGTCGATGCCGTAGTTTCCGCACAGTGCTGCCAGGCCGCCCTGATAGCCGCTGCCGATCGCATTGAACTTCCACTCGCTGCCGTTCTTGTACAGCTCACCGAATACTACTGCAGTCTCAATGGAGAAGTCTTCGCCAAGATCATAGCGAACCATCTCCTGTCCGTTTGACTCATCCACGATTCTTACGAATGCATTGGACACCTGACCGAAATTCTGTCTTCTTGCCTCTGCATCATAGATCGTTACGGTAAAAGCGATACGTGTGATATTTGCCGGTACCATTGACAGGTCGATCTTGATCTGCTCGTCGTCACCGTCTCCTGCTCCTGTCAGGTTGTCGCCCATGTGCATAACACTTCCTGACGGATGCTGTGTGTTTCCGTAGAATACGAAATCCTTCTGATCTGTCACGCGGCCGTTGTCGCCCAGACAGAATGCTGCTGCATCCAGATCGAAATCTCCGCCGGTATCAAATGCATTGATATCCCAGCCGATACCTACTACTACCTTCTTTAATCCTGGATTTCCTTTTGTAAGACTTACTTTCTGTCCCTTCTGTAAACTGATTGGCATATGATCTACTCTCCTTTACATTTTTGTAACTGTTCAGAGCCATGCAAAGCATTTTCGAGACAGGCTCTGAATAGTTGTCATTTTTTATATTCGATCTCAGTTATCTGGTCACCGGCATATGATAATTTTTATTGAACTCTGCCTTGATCGCTTCCAGTCTAGCCTGATCCTCGATACGCTTCTTCTTTGCATCATCCTGAATTCTGCGGGTCTCATCGATACCTGAGGTAATGGTTCTCCAGGTCTTCTCCAGCGTCTCGATCTGAATAGAGCTTCCGGAAGCCATCTTTGCTGCTGTCTTGGAAATCTCCACGTTGTTGCGTGCATTCTTCAGAAGCATTTCATTGGTCTTCTTATCAAGCTCAGACATGGCCTCTGCCTGGATCTTCTGACGCTTCAGCAGGATCGCCTGTGCCAGTGCCTGCTTAAATACCGGAAGCGTTACGATAAAGGCAGAATTGATCTTGCGCACCAGATTGTAGTTGGTGAACTCCATCATCTTGATCATCGGGATCGACTGCATCGCCACATTCTCTGCAGTTCGCAGATCCTGCGTTCTCTGCTCCAGCATCTGGAGTGACTGGTTCAGTGTTGTGAGCTCAAAACGAATGGAATCATCTCCTGTGCTGTCCAGCTCTTCCTGTCTCTGAGCAATATATGCCTCCAGCTCACCGCATGCCTGCTCGCCTGCCAGGATATATTTCACCAGCTCATGATAATAATTTACATTTGCCTCAAACATGGTATTCAGCTTGCGGTTGGACTGCTTGATCTCAGACTCATAGCCCTTCAGCTGTACATAGATCTTATCGACCTCATCTCCCATGGTATGATACTTTGCAAGAACCCGATCCAGCTGTTTTTTCATATTTCCAAACAGCTTTCCGAACAGACCCGGATTCTCCTTGATCTCCTCAATATCAAACTTATCCATGATCTTTGCCAGTGCCTTCAGCATCTCACTGGACTCATCCAGCTGAGACATGCTCATGCTGTTCAGCACAACATCGGAAGACTTCGAGATCTCTTCCGCTGCCTCAGAACCGAAGTTTACGATCGTCTCCATATTGTAGACTTCGATCGTACTGACAATGCGGTCCACCTCTTCTGAATTTCTCAGTGCCGCGTTCATTTTTTCACGGTCTTCTACGATATCATACTTCTCCACCACTGCCAGCTCATCCTTCGTTCCGGGCACAGATGCAGTCGCCTGTGAAGCTGTCATTGCCGGATTTCTGAAATCAAGTGCCATAATTATTCCCCCCTTATCGATATTCGATTTCATAGCTCTATTTTACCACAGCTGAATGTTCGAAACAACATGAGTTTCATCATTGACTTTCATCTCAATTTCATTATCATGGAAATAAACTGTGCGTTTCTTCCACCGGAAGACCGCATTTTCGAATACTTAAATGAGGTGACTGATTTGAACTATTCCGAAAACAGTCTCGTAAGAATTGCAAAGCGGGACAATAATAAAAAAAGAAACTATCTTGTGGTGGATCCGCTGCAGGGCAAGCATGTCCCTGTCTCCCCTTCCACTGCTCTTCAGCTCTTCCGTGATCTTGCTGAAACCGTGAAAGACCGCTATAACTCTGAACGTCTGCTGGTCGTTGGTTTTGCTGAAACTGCAACTGCCATTGGTGCCCAGACCGCACTCTGCCTTGGCGCTGCCTATCTGCAGACCACCCGCGAAGTGCTCCCTGAGGTTGACTATCTTTTTTTCTCAGAAGAACATAGTCATGCCACGGAACAGAAGCTTGTGAAAACGGATCTGGATGCCGTAATTCCTCAGATCGACCGCATTCTGTTTGTGGAGGATGAAGTAACTACCGGAAAGACGATCCTGAACATTATCCATATTTTGGAGAAGACTTATCCGGATCAGTTGAAATTTGCGGTTGCCTCCCTGCTCAACGGCATGGATGCTGAGGCACTTGCACGCTATCAGGAGAAAAATATCGACCTCTCCTATCTGGTAAAGACAGATCACAGTCGTTACCCGGAGCTGGCTGACCGCTGTATCTGTGACGGAACTTTTCTGGACTGTACAGAGGGTGCGCTGATTTCTGCATCGACTCTGCGGATCGACCATGCAATAGATACCCGAAGACTCACTGACCCGGCTGCCTATGAAGCTGCCTGCTGTCAGCTGACAAGAGCGATCAAAAATCAGACCGGTGATCTCAGTGGTAAGAAGGTGCTGGTTCTCGGAACGGAGGAGTGCATGTATCCGGCTCTGTATGTCGGCAGTGCACTTGAACAGGATGGCGCGATCGTCCGTTCCCACGCGACTACCCGAAGTCCTATTCTGGTCGGAACCGGGGAAGACTATCCTCTTCACTGCAGATATCAGCTGAAGAGTCTGTATGACAATGAGCGCACAACTTATCTCTATGATATTGGCAAGTATGATTCTGTCATTGTCGTCACTGATGCACCGGAAACAGCCTGTGAGGGAACCTCCTCTCTTCTGCGGGCATTAGCACTTCATAATCAAAATATCTTAATCGTCAGGTGGTGTAAAAATTGAGAAGTTCCTATAAAGAAGAGGATGTCATCCTGCTGCTGAAAGATATCACCGGCATGGTCGAGCCGCAGTCCACAGAAGAACGTGAACGGCTGATCCAGTCCGGAAAGCATTACAGTGAGATGCTTCCGATCGAATATGTTCCGACAGAAAAATATATGCAGATCTATGAGGCTTCTCTGGAGCAGTATGCTTCCGTGACTGCCAATGCGGTCGGTGTCCTCTCCGACCGGATCTATGAAACACGGGGCTCACAGGTCGTTCTTGTCTCCCTGGCAAGGGCCGGCATCCCGATCGGTATCCTGATCAAACATTATCTGAAATTTAAATATCACATCGATGTACCGCATTATTCGATCTCCATCATCCGCGGACGCGGAATTGATGACAATGCCATGCATTATCTGCTGGAGCACCACGATGCCTCACAGCTGCTCTTCGTCGACGGCTGGATCGGAAAAGGCGCGATTCTGAATGAGCTGAAAAAAGACATCTCTGCTTACGAGGGTGTTTCCTCCGAAATTGCCGTCATTGCAGATCCCGCAAATGTCACAGAACTCTGCGGAACACACGAAGATATCCTGATCCCGAGCTCCTGTCTGAACAGCACTGTCTCCGGTCTGATCAGCCGCACCTTCCTTCGCAGTGACATCATCGGGAAAACTGATTTTCACGGAGCTGTCTACTACGGAAATCTGGAAGATGCCGATCTCTCCTACAGCTTTCTGAATGCGATCGAATCCGCATTTTCACTCGAAAATTGTCCGGATACTGCCGCCCTGCAGGGACACGGCATCAATGAGATTCGCTCGATTGCCGCTCACTTTGACATCGATGACATCAACCTGATCAAACCCGGCATCGGGGAGGCAACTCGAGTACTGCTGAGAAGAATTCCCTGGAAAATCCTGGTGGATCAGCACTATATCGATGATCCTCAGCTCGGACATCTGCTGCGTCTCGCAGAAGAAAAGAAGGTCCCTGTGGAGACCTATCCTCTGACGCACTATAAATGCTGCGGCATTATAAAAAAACTGGCAGATACCTGATACCCCCGCCTACGTCTCTGTGCTTTAGAGGCGGGGGATTGTTTATCCGCGTTCAAAATACTACTTTATCCTACTTTATACGATAATCAAATGTCGGACAGCTGAACTTGCTATATTTAATACTACGAAAGTTTTCAGAACCTGCAGTGCATTTCTTCTGTTTAGACACTGAAACAATGGCAGTGGCTGTCACTGCACCTACTGAAAGAAGGATGAGGAGTTATGAAGCCATTAAAATCTAAAGTAAGTATTACGCTTGATTCACCGCTGATCGATACTTTGAAACGCCTTGCGGAGGAGGATGACCGCTCACTGAGTCAGTACATTAATCTTGCTCTGACGGAACACGTCCACCGCAGGAAATCACCCAGCTATGCAGAAATAATAGAAGAGCAATTGAGACTGAAAAACGATAAGCAGATTGCTGAGAAACAGTAACAAACCATCTTTGAACAAACAGAGGAGCAATTCGACAGTTGAATTGCTCCTCTGACTGTATATCTGCTTAGATATGCTGTATTTCCCTGATTCGAAGATGCCAAAATTGACCTGAAATCAGAAAATGAAATCCAGACCAATGAATTCTGGCTGGAAAATTGGTCTGAAATGAAAGGTTGAAAATAAGAAGTAGAGGGTATCCATTCCCTTAATCGCATCACAAACAA
>JAUNAF010000117.1 GCA_030527715.1 Eubacteriales bacterium | reverse complement strand
CCGGCAGAACCGACGAAACCTGCTGAGCCGACAAAGCCGGCCGAGCCTGCGAAGCCAGCTGGACCGACAGAACCTGTAGATCCATCTGTACAGCATGCGGTATCTGCGGCTGTGACAGAGCAGAAGATCCTTGCAGCAAAAACGGACAATGATCCGGAGGACAGTACCTTTGGTCTGCTTCAGGCAAAGGCTGTGCCGAAAGGAAAGAACGCGATCAGACTTTCCTGGAAGGCAGTTCCTTCCGCTACCGGATATATTATTTACGGAAACAGATGCGGAACCGGATATCAGAAGATCACGATGACGAACAAGACGGTCTTCCTCCAGAAAAAGCTGAAAAAGGGTACTTACTATAAGTATCTGGTGGTGGCTGTTTCAGGGGAGAAGGTGATCGCCTCCTCCAAGACGATCCATGTTGCGACAAAGGGAGGAAAATTCTGCAACCCGAAAAAGATCAGTGTCTCAAAGAGCAGGATTTCTGTCAAAAAAGGGAAAACCGCAAAAATCAAGGCAAAGGTAACACCGGAATCAAAAACTCTGAGATTGAAGAAGCACCGCAAGCCTGCATTTGAGAGCTCAGATCCGACGATCGCGACAGTAAATGCCAAGGGTGTTGTAAAGGGAATTTCCAAGGGTACCTGCTATGTATATGTATATGCGCAAAATGGTGTGTGTAAACGTATAAAAATCATTGTAAAATAGTCCTCAAATATGTTAGAATCAACAAGGACGGTTGTTCCGTTCAGAGAGGATGATAAAAAACAATGAAAAAACTTACAAAAAGCAAGATATGGTTCTTTGCGCTGGGACAGTTTGGCTGGGCCATGCTGTCCGGCCTGATCTCAAACTGGCTGGTATATTTCTATCAGCCGGATCAGACTGCGATCGGCCAGGGCCAGACCGTATTTATCCCGCAGGGACTGGTAGTGTTCGGTATTTTCACAGTTATCGGAGGAATCACCGCCTTCGGAAGAATTTTCGATGCAGTGACAGACCCTCTGATCGCAAACTGGTCAGACCGCTGTGAGTCCAGGAACGGACGAAGAATTCCGTTTCTGAAATGGGCATCACTGCCGCTGGCAGTATCTACGGCGCTGGTATTCTGGTCTCCTCAGAATCAGACCAGCACACTCAATGCAGTATTTTTGTTTTTCATGGTTATGGCATACTACCTTTCCATCACAGCTTACTGTACACCGTACAACGCGCTGATTCCGGAGCTTGGTCATACACAGGAGGAGAGACTGTCGATTTCCACAACGATCTCCTTTACCTTTATTGCAGGTACTGCAGTTGCATATCTGGCGCCGACACTCTGGGGAATGCTGATTCCTTCCTTCGGTCGTGTCAATGCCATCAGAGTGACTTTTACAGTGATCGCAGCAGTTGCATGGATCTTTATGCTGATCCCGGTATTTACGATCAAAGAGAAGGATTATGTGACAGCGCAGCCGACGAAGGAAAATGCATTTTCTTCGCTGACAGCTACCTTCAGAAATGCTGAGTTCCGCAAATTCGTAGGATCGGATATCGCTTACTGGATCGGTCTTACCATGTTCCAGACAGGACTTCCGTTCTTTGTGACAAGTCTGCTGAAACTGCCGGAGACGATGACGACACTGTATTTCGTCGGTATGACAGCACTGTCTCTGGTATTCTACCTTCCGATCAACAAGCTGACACCGAAGCTTGGAAAGAAGAAGCTGATTCTGTTTGCATTTGCATCCTTTGGTCTCTGCTTCTTCTATACCGGATTTATCGGAAAGATTCCGGTGATCCCGGCAGCAGTTCAGGGAGCGATCCTGACCGTTGCAGCAGCATGTCCGATGGCTATTTTCGGAATTCTGCCGCAGGCAGTCGTTGCTGATATTGCAAAGAGCGATTCTATGGAGACAAATGAAAATCGAGAGGGTATGTTCTATGCAGCACGTACTTTCGCTTTCAAGCTCGGTCAGAGTGTATCCATGCTGCTGTTTACCGCCGTATCTACCATCGGTGCAGCAACCGGTACAGGCTATCGTATGGCAGCCTTTATCGCAGCAGGCTTCTGCATGCTTGGCGGAATCATCTTTATCTTCTATAATGAAGTAAAGATCAGCGGCAATCTGCAGTAAACAGAATTTGACTTTAATAAGAAAATATTGTGAGTGACAAGTAGCTCAGCCGGGGCAGACAGTTTTGTCCCGGCTGACTTACATTTCATGACAATAGAATGTTCGCGGAGCGTGCATTCTATTGTTTGCGCGAGTGGCGATGAGAATGCTGTGCTTGCGTGCATTCTATTATATAGGAGAAGAGTATGAAGGGATTATTGAAAGAAGAATGTTATGCGGAGCTGATGGGGAAGATCGCAGAACCTTATCTTGATGCACGCGGAGGAAGTGAGTATACTCAGAGGGAAGCGGGAAAGAAGATCCACTATCTGCGATATATGACAGAGGAACCTAAGGCAGTTGTGCTCGTCAGCCATGGCTTTACGGAGTTCGCAGAGAAGTATAAGGAAATTCTGTATTATTTTCTGAAAGAAGGCTTCCATGTCTATATGCCGGAGCACTGCGGTCATGGAAAGAGCTATCGTTTGACAGAGGATCCTTCTCTGGTTCATGTAGATCATTTTCAGCGGTATGTGGAGGATCTGTATCATATTACAGAGATCATTCAGAGAGAACAGCCGGATCTGCCGATCTACCTGTACGGACATTCCATGGGAGGAGGCATCGCAGCTGCAACCGCAGCCATGCATCCGAAGGCTTATCAGAAAGTGATCCTGACCTCACCGATGATCCGCCCGCTGACCGGAGGTATTCCGTGGGGACTGACAAAGCTGATCGACGGAGTGATGTGCGGCATCGGCAAAGCGCAGTCTTACGTACCCGGAGCGCATCCGTTTACCGGACCGGAGAAATTTGAGACGAGTGCATCTACCAGCAGAGCAAGATTCCAGTACTATGTGGATAAGCAGGCAGCAGATGTAGATTATCATACCTGTGCGGCATCCTACGGTTGGCTGGGGGAAGCGATCCGTCTGAACACCTACCTTCAGAAGGAAGGTTACAGAAAGATCGAGGCACCGGTGCTGCTGATCCAGGCGGGACAGGATTATTTTGTATCCAATGAACAGCAGAAGCTTTTTATCCAGAAGATGAAAGATCTGAAAAAGAAAGCAGAGATAACCATGTTCCAGGATACCAAGCATGAGATCTTCAACGCTGTGGATGCAGTAGCAGGAGAATACTGGAATAAGGTATTTGATTTTTTAACTGAGGAGAATGTATGAGAAAAATTTTATTTGATGTCGACGACACGCTGTATGATATGAGATCCCCGTTTGAAAAGGCGTTTCGGGAACTGTATCAGGACAAATATGCGGATGTCGATATGGAAAAGCTGTTTGTACTGAGCAGAAAATACAGTGATGAGGTATTTCTTGCGACAGTAAACGGAACAATGTCCATGCAGGATATGTATGTCTACCGTATCAAGAGCAGCTGCAGAGATCTGGGAATCCCCATGTCAGACGAAGAAGGAGCACAGTTTCAGACCTACTATGCGGCTAACCAGAAGAAAATTGAAATTTCAGATACGATAAGAAAGCTTCTGGAAGAGCTGAAGAGCAGGGATGCGGTTCTTGGAATCATAACCAATGGGCCATCCCAGCATCAGAGAAACAAAATCAATGCCCTGGGCGTGAATCAGTGGATCCCGGAAGAGAATATGCTGATCTCCGGGGACTACGATGTTGCAAAACCGGATCCGGGTATCTTTGCGCTGGCAGTCGAAAAACTGGGAGGAACGCCGGAGGAGTATATCTTTGTCGGAGATTCCTTTGAAAATGATGTGACCGGAGCAAAGAAGGCAGGCTGGAAATCTGTATGGGTCAACAAGAGAAACCATAAAGCGAATTCAGAGATAGAATCCGATTATATGGTATGCAATGAGCAGGAATTATATGAGCTGTTAACAGGAGAGTCGAAGTGATGCACTTCGACTTTTTTGCGCGGGTACACAGAAAGAAGAAAAAAGCTTCTCGCTATATTTAGTGCCTAGAGTATAAGAGATTTACCGCAGAAGTATATGAAGAAGCTGATGTTAGTGTTTAAGGTCCTGGTGGAAATTTGAAAAATTGACCTATATTAAAGAAATGCATGAACAGGTCACACAAAGCCGGCAGGAAATTGACCTATATCGAGGAAATGCAGAAACAGGTCACAGAAAT
>JAUNAF010000037.1 GCA_030527715.1 Eubacteriales bacterium | reverse complement strand
GCCCATCTCGAAAATGCTTCGCATTTCCTCGTTATGGATTCTCGCCATATGATTCCAGATGATATTTTGTGCTTACAAGCAAGCTTGAGCACAAAATCTATCTGAAATCGCATGGCTCTGAATAGTTACTATTGTGGAATAATTTGGAGGGTGCTATAATATTTTATGCAAATTTACTAATAGTATCACAAGGAGGAAAGGAAAAAATGAAGAAGAAGTTCTCAATGATGGCACTGCTTATGATGATGGTACTCATCTTTGCACTGCCGGTAAGCGCAGGAGCAGCAAAGGGCGGCTACAAGAAGGCATATCGCAGGATCGTGAAACAGAACAAGAAGTACGGAGCCTTCAAGCTGGACTATATCGACGGAGATAAGGTGCCGGAGCTGATCTGCGGAAGAAGTTCAAACTTCAGAATTTACACATATAAGAATGGCAAGGTCAGAAAATACATTACAGATTTTAACAACAGCGGAGAGTTTATCGGCGGAATCGGCAGCAATCTTGGATGGAGCTACATTCGCCGTTCAGGAAAATTTATTCAGAGTATCAGAGAAGTAGACTGGAAGCGCGGTAAGATGGATGCTTACGGCATGGAGTTTAAGCTGAGAGGTACGAAACTGGTCAGCACAAACAAAAAGATCAGAAATTATAACAGATATGTCCTCGCAGGCGGAAATATGAGTTACGCTCAGATCATGAAGAAACTGAAATAGATCATTTAAGCGTATGGGATCCTGCAGGCAGTGAGTGTTGGCTGAAAGGCAGATGGGAGGAAGCGTATGGTCAGATTTGGTACAGGCGGCTGGAGAGCCGTGATCGGAGATGAATTTACCAGAGCGAATATTCAGCTTCTGGCGAAGGCAATGTCCCGGAAAATGAAATCGGAGGGAGTAGCTGAGGAGGGGATCGTGATCGGCTATGACAGAAGATTTCTTTCCAAAGAATCTGTAAAGTGGGCCTGTGAAGTGTTTGCAGCAGAAGGGATCCATGTATGGTTTGTGAACCGTTCTTCCCCGACACCGCTGATCATGTACTATGTGGAGAAGCACCAGCTGCACTATGGAATGATGGTGACGGCGAGTCATAACCCTGCGATCTACAACGGATTCAAGGTATTTACCTATGGCGGCCGTGACGCCAGCGAGGAACAGACGAAGGACATCGAGCATTATGCGGAGGAGATCGAGGCAGAGGCAGAGCCGATCGCGTTTATCGATTATGAGCAGGCAAAGTCTGAGGGAAGAGTGACGGAGTTTAATCCGATGAATGAGTACCTCGACAATATCATTGCCAACATTGATATGCATGCGATCAGAGAAAGAGGACTGCACATTGTTCTGGATCCGATGTACGGAGTCAGTCAAGTGGCGATGAAGACGATCCTTTCCACCGCACGGTGCGAGATGGACCTGATCCACGAGACACATGATACCCTGTTCGGACGCAGAATGCCGGCACCGAGTGAGAGCTCACTGACAGAGCTGCGCACCTACGTCAGAGAGATGGAATGTGATCTGGGAATCGCGACAGACGGAGATGCAGACCGTCTCGGTGTGGTGGATGACAACGGAAAATATCTGCATGCGAACGATATTCTGGTGCTGCTGTACTATTATCTTCTGAAATACCGCGGCTGGAGAGGTCCTGCGGTCCGAAACGTTGCGACAACTCATCTGCTGGACCGTCTGGCAGAGTCCTTTGGAGAAGTCTGCTATGAGGTGCCGGTCGGTTTTAAGCATATTTCCGCAAAAATGCAGGAGACGGATGCTCTGATCGGAGGAGAATCCTCCGGAGGTCTGACCGTGCGCGGACATATCAACGGAAAGGACGGTATCTATGCGGCTTCGCTGCTGGTGGAGATGATCGCCGTGACGAAAAAGCGGCTGTCCGAGCTGGCGCGCGAGATCGAGGAGACCTACGGAAGTACGCATATGGAGGAGCATTCCTTCCGGTTCACGGTGGCAAGAAAGCAGGAACTGCAGAAGATCCTGTTTGAGGAAAAGCAGCTGCCGGAGTTTCCGCAGGAGGTTGCGAAGGTGTCCTATCTGGATGGTGTGAAGGTATACTTTGAAAACGGCGGCTGGATCATAGCGAGATTTTCCGGAACAGAGCCGCTGCTGCGTATCTTCTGTGAGATGAGTGATGAGGCGCAGGCAATCCGCAACTGCAATATTCTGGAGGGATTTCTGGATTTGAAACAGAACTGAAAGGAGTCCTGCATCTGATGCAGGAAGCATATGAAGAAACAGGGATATTATTCTTCGGGCGAGTTTGCCCGAATGGCGCAGGTGACTCTGCGGACCATTCGTTACTATGACAAACACAATATATTGAAGCCGTCTTTTGTGACGGAGGCCGGAGCAAGATTTTACAGTGATGCGGATTTCGCAAAGCTGCAGCAGATCCTGCTGCTGAAGCGCCTGGGATTTTCTCTGGAGGATATCCGTCAGATGACGCTGGAGACCGGTGGACGCGAGAGAATGCTGCGGTCGCTGGAACTGCAGAAGCGTCTGGTGCAGGAGCGTATTGAGCAGATGCAGCTGGTGGAAAAGGCGATCGAGGATACGACAGAGGCACTGCGTACCGGAGATACCATGGACTGGAGCCGGATGCTGGATCTGATCCATCTGACCGGTATGGAAAAGAGCCTGAAAAATCAGTATCGGAATGCGTCGAATATCTCTGCACGCATTCACCTGCACAGCTGCTATGCACAGAATCAGCAGGGCTGGTTTCCCTGGATATTTGAACAGTGCCGGCTGCAGCCGGGGATGCAGATCCTGGAGCTTGGCTGCGGAGACGGAGAACTCTGGACAGAGAGCCGTGAACGGCTGCCGGAGGAGGTTTCCGTTGTCCTGTCGGATATCTCAGAGGGAATGCTGAGGGATGCGATGCGCAGCCTTGCGGGAGATCCGCGTTTCTGTTCACAGGCGTTTGACTGTCATCGGATTCCGTTTGAGGACGACAGGTTTGATCTGGTGATCGCGAATCATGTTCTTTTCTACTGCAGTGATCTGCAGCAGGTCTGCCGGGAGGTGCGCAGAGTACTGAAACCGGGAGGCATGTTCCTGTGCAGTACCTACGGGCATCAGCACATGCAGGAGATCAGCCGGCTGGTACAGTCCTACGATGAGAGGATCGTGCTTGCGGCGGATAATCTCTATGAGATCTTCGGCCGGGAAAACGGGGAGGAGATCCTCGGCACCTGCTTCTCGGAAGTGGAGTGGCGGCGTTATGAGGACTTTTTGAATGTGACAGATGCCGAACCGCTGATCTCTTATATCCTTTCCTGTCACGGCAACCAGAACCAGTATCTGGTGGACCGTTATCAGGATTTTCACAGCTTTGTGAAACAGCAGATCGGAGACGGATTTCATATCACAAAGGATGCGGGAATCTTTCTTGCACATAAGAATGACAAATTTACGAAAAATTACGAAAATAGTTATTGACAAATAACCATAGTTAGTGTACACTAACAAATGAATAAATCATGTTTAAATCCCTAAGTTTTTACAAACTGAGTAATGAGGTGGCAGCTTATATAGATTTAAGCAGCCACCTCATCTCAGTTCAGCCGGATTTGTTTGACGTAGATCAAGAAGGAGGAGAGCAGCTATGGCATATTTGGAGATTGAGAAAGTAGTTGGACGCGAGATCCTGGATTCCAGAGGAAATCCGACGGTGGAAGCAGAGGTTTATCTGTTTGACGGTACTGTCGGAAGAGGAACCGCACCGAGCGGAGCTTCCACAGGAGAATTCGAGGCGCTGGAACTGAGAGACGGTGATAAGGCCAGATATCTTGGAAAGGGTGTCACAAAGGCAGTCGAGAACATCAACACAGTGATCCATGAAGCACTGGTCGGTATGGACGCATCTGACATTTATGCAGTCGATGCAGCAATGATCAAGGCAGACGGCACAAAGGACAAGTCAAATCTTGGTGCGAATGCGATTCTGGCGGTATCGATCGCATGCTGCCGTGCGGCTTCGATCTCTCTGGATATTCCGCTGTACAGATTTCTGGGCGGTATTTCCGGCAACAGACTGCCGGTTCCGATGATGAACATCATCAACGGAGGCGTGCACGCATTAAGCTCCGGTCTGGATGTACAGGAATTTATGATCATGCCGGTAGGAGCACCGTCCTTTAAGGAGTGCCTCAGATGGTGTGCGGAAGTATTCCATGCACTGGCAGCGATCCTGAAAGAGAGAGGACTGGCGACCTCCGTAGGTGATGAGGGTGGATTCGCACCGGCTCTGAGATCCGATGAAGAGGCGATCGAGACGATTCTGGAGGCTGTTAAGAAAGCAGGATACGAGCCGGGCAGAGATTTCCGCATTGCGATGGATGCCGCTTCTTCTGAGTGGAAATCCGAGAAAGGAAAGGGCTTCTACCATCTTCCGAAGGCAAACATTGACTATACAGCTGAGGAACTGATCGAGCACTGGGCAGAACTTTGTGAGAAGTATCCGATCATCTCAATTGAGGATGGTCTGGATGAGGAAGACTGGGAAGGCTGGAAGAAGCTGACAGAGAGACTGGGCAGCAAAGTACAGCTCGTCGGAGACGACCTTTTTGTGACCAATACCGAGAGACTGGCAAAGGGTATCGAGCTTGGCGCAGGCAATGCGATCCTGATCAAGCTGAATCAGATCGGCTCTGTATCAGAGACTCTGGAAGCTATCAAAATGGCGCATAAGGCAGGCTACACGGCAATCAGCTCACACCGTTCCGGAGAGACTGCGGATACAACGATCGCAGATCTTGCAGTTGCTTTGAATACCTGCCAGATCAAGACCGGTGCACCGTCCAGATCAGAGAGAGTGGCAAAATACAATCAGCTGCTGCGCATCGAGGAGGAGCTCGGGGCAAGTGCGGTATATCCGGGAATCAAGGCATTCAACGTAAAATAAGCGGATGAGAACAGATCAGCAGAAATTGGATCGTGTCAGAATCGTGAGAGGGGTATAAAAATGAAGAAGATTATCACAATGGCAGCAGTAGGTATCATGGCAGCAGGTCTTGGCCTGACAGCCGGAGCGCAGGAGGAGAAGGGCATCCTTCCGGCAATTGCCGGAGAAAACGGAACCACCTACGCAAATCTGTTTGAGGTGATCCTGGATGAACAGTACGACCAGCTCTGGCTGGATTACTGCACCGAATATGTCGGAGAGGAAAATGCGGAAGCGGCAGCAGAGATGCTGAAGAGTTCGATCAGTGCCGAAGTCTACGGTGAAGAGGCGATTGAGGCATATGCGGACGGCGGAACAGCCTTTGACTGCTGGTATATCAATGATGCCGCTGCGTTTACCATGAACGGCGATGAGATCACTGTGGAGAAGACGGACGGCTCCACGGAAACACATACCTATGAGTATCTCGGAGTATACAATGTCGGTGAAGGCGAGACCATGGAATACAACGGTGAGGAGATGTCTGTGACCTTCGCCTGCGATGTATATGAGAGCACAGATGAGGCAGGAGAGTTCAAGTATTTCCTTCTGCGTGATGATACGATGGAGGAGACCTATCATATCGAATTCAGATACGGCAGCGATCTTGAGGATCTGCAGGGATATTTTGTCGGCCCGTATGCATACTGGCTTGCGGCAGGCATCGATCAGGATGCAGATGAAGAAACGATCAATGCTGTAATCGAGCTGTTCTGCTCAGAGAATCTTGGAGGCTCCGAGACAGAAGCTGAGTAGTCTCAGGATGCAGAGATGAGCGCCTGACGGGTTCATCTCTGCAATCAGGTTGTGCATATTTTACAAAGTTGAAAAAAAATAAAATTTCTACTTGAAGGTGACCTAAGGTCACCTTTTATAATGCTCGTAGAAAGTTACAACAAACGAAGAAAAACTGTAACTATTCAGAGCCTGTCTCGAAAATGCTTCGCATTTCCTCGATATGACTTCCCGCCATAGGATTCCGGATGAAATTTTGTGCTTACAAGCAAGCTTGAGCACAAAATCTATCCGAAATCGCATGGCTCTGAATAGTCACCCCAAATTATCAAATGGAGGCTTAATCATGAAGGGTATCGTACTCGCCGGTGGATCCGGCACAAGATTGTATCCGCTGACAAAGGTGACCAGCAAACAGCTGCTCCCGATCTACGACAAGCCAATGATTTATTATCCGTTGTCTGTATTAATGAATGCAGGGATCCGTGAGATTCTGATCATCTCCACCCCGCAGGACACACCGAGATTCAAGGAGCTTCTGGGAGACGGTGCGCAGTTTGGTCTGCAGCTGTCCTATGCGGTACAGCCGAGTCCGGACGGACTGGCACAGGCATTTATCATCGGAGCAGACTTTATCGGGGATGACTGCGCTGCGATGGTGCTCGGTGACAATATTTTTGCCGGACACGGTCTGAAAAAGCGTCTGCAGGCAGCAGTTGAGAATGCGAAAAACGGTAAGGGAGCTACCGTATTCGGCTACTATGTAGACGATCCGGAGCGCTTTGGTATCGTTGAATTTGATGAGAACGGCAAGGCAGTTTCCATCGAGGAGAAGCCGGCGAAGCCGAAGAGCAATTACTGTGTTACAGGACTGTATTTCTATGACAACCGTGTCGTAGAGTATGCAAAGAATCTGAAGCCGAGTGCCCGCGGAGAGCTGGAGATCACCGATCTGAACCGCATCTATCTGGAAGAGGGTGCACTGAATGTCGAGCTGCTCGGACAGGGCTTCACCTGGCTGGATACCGGTACACACGAGAGTCTGGTAGAGGCTACCAACTTTGTAAAGACCGTAGAGTCCCATCAGCACCGCAAGATCGCGTGCCTGGAGGAGATCGCTTACCTGAACGGCTGGATCTCCCGCGAAGATGTTCTGGAGGTCTATGAGATCCTGAAGAAGAACCAGTACGGACAGTATCTCAAAGATGTGCTTGACGGAAAATTCCTGGATGTACTGCGCTAGGCTGCAGCATCTGTCTGAATGAAAAGAAAGGAAACAGAATTTATGAATATTATCGTAACCGGCGGAGCCGGCTTTATCGGAAGCAACTTTGTATTTCATATGTTAAACAAGTACCCGGATTATCGTATTGTCTGCCTGGACTGCCTGACCTATGCAGGAAATCTGTCCACTCTGGCACCGGTGATGGACAATCCGAAATTCCGTTTCGTGAAGGAGAGCATCACAGACCGTGAGGCAGTATACCGCCTGTTCGAGGAAGAGCATCCGGACATCGTTGTAAACTTCGCAGCAGAGAGCCATGTAGACCGTTCCATCGAGAATCCGGAGGTATTCCTGGATACCAATATCAAGGGTACCGCAGTGCTGATGGATGCCTGCCGCAAATACGGTATTACCCGTTACCATCAGGTTTCCACAGATGAGGTTTACGGAGACCTTCCGCTGGACCGCCCGGACCTGTTCTTCACAGAGGAGACTCCGATCCACACAAGCAGCCCGTACAGCTCCTCCAAGGCAGGTGCTGACCTGCTGGTACTCGCTTACCACAGAACCTATGGTCTGCCTGTAACGATCAGCCGCTGCTCCAACAACTACGGACCGTATCATTTCCCGGAGAAGCTGATCCCGCTGATGATCGCAAATGCGTTAAATGACAAGCCGCTTCCGGTTTACGGAAAGGGCGAGAATGTGCGTGACTGGCTCTATGTTGAGGATCACTGCAAGGCGATCGACCTGATCATCCACAAGGGACGTGTCGGTGAGGTTTACAACATCGGCGGACACAACGAGATGAAGAACATCGATATCGTAAAGATCATCTGCAAGGAACTCGGCAAGCCGGAGAGCCTGATCACCTACGTGACAGACCGTAAGGGACATGATATGCGTTATGCGATCGACCCGACCAAGATCCACAATGAGCTGGGATGGCTGCCGGAGACTATGTTTGCAGACGGCATCAAGAAGACGATTCAGTGGTACCTGGACAACAAGGAGTGGTGGGAGACCATCATTTCCGGTGAATATCAGAATTATTATGAGAAGATGTACGGGGACCGCGAGGAGGTAAAATAAATGAAGGTATTCGTGACCGGTGTGGCCGGACAGCTTGGCCATGACGTGATGAATGAACTGCATAAAAGAGGCTATGATGGCGTCGGAAGTGATCTGGCGGAGAGCTACAGCGGTATTGCCGACGGCAGTGCCGTGACCACCATGCCGTATGTTTCCATGGATATCACAAATGCAGAGATGGTGGAGAAGGTCATCACCGAGAGCGGCTGTGATGTAGTCGTACACTGTGCAGCCTGGACCGCTGTAGATATGGCAGAGGATGATGACAAGGCTGAGAAGGTACGTGCGATCAATGCAGGCGGAACAGAGAACATTGCCCGTGTCTGCAAGAAGCTGGATGCCAAGATGGTCTACATCAGCACAGACTATGTATTCCACGGACAGGGAACAGAGGCCTGGGATCCGGACTGCAAGGATTACCAGCCGCTGAACATGTACGGCAAGACCAAGCTTGAGGGTGAGCTGGCAGTTTCAGAGCTGCTGGAGAAATACTTCATCGTTCGTATTGCCTGGGTATTCGGAGTGAACGGCAAGAACTTCATCAAGACGATGCTGAACGTGGCAAAGACACACGATACACTGCGTGTGGTAAATGATCAGATCGGTACACCGACCTACACCTATGATCTGGCACGTCTGCTCGTGGATATGATCGAGACAGACCGTTACGGTTACTATCATGCAACCAATGAGGGCGGATACATCAGCTGGTATGATTTCACAAAGGAGATCTTCCGTCAGGCTGTCGCACTCGGCCATGAGGAGTACTCTGAGGATCGAGTGACCGTCATTCCGGTGACTACTGCAGAGTATGGTGCAAGCAAGGCAGTACGTCCGTTCAACAGCAGACTGGACAAGAGCAAGCTGCCGAGATGCGGATTTATGCCGCTGCCGACCTGGCAGGATGCGCTGAGCAGATATCTGAAGGAAATCGAGTTTTAAGAAAACAGAGAAGCAAAAAAGGAACCTGCAATCGATTGCAGGTTCCTTTTTGTTTTAAATGATGTTAAAATAGGTTAAATGCTTTCGCGCTCTGATTACTCAGCAGAGATAGCACCGGTCGGGCACTCAGCCTCGCAGGTACCGCACTCAAGACATGCATCAGCATCGATCACATACTTGCCATCACCCTCGCTGATAGCTTCTGCCGGACATGCTCCAGCACAGGTTCCGCAGCTTACGCACTCATCAGAAATAACATATGCCATGATTTTATCCTCCTTATATATTAAGATGTCTACATTCTAATACATGGACGGAAATTATACAAGCGGAAAAAGGGGATTACGGAAAAAAGTACACTGGGTGAGTGGCGACTGACTACAGTAAGAGAAGGGGGATGAATATGGGAAATTCCATGCTGTCTGAAGCAGCAGAGTTCATAAAGACAAGAAAGAAGACAAACCTTGCGGTGGTCATCATCAACCTCGCAGTGTTCCTTGTGATGGAGCTTCTGGGGTCCACCGGAGATGCCCAGTTTATGGCTTCGCACGGAGCCATGGTGATCCCGATGAGCAATGACCCAGCGCAGTATTACCGGCTGTTCACCTGTATGTTTCTGCATTTCGGCATGACGCATCTGTTCTACAATATGCTGATGCTGATTTTCATGGGGGATCTGCTGGAGCACTATGTCGGTGCGGTGCGCTATCTGCTGATCTATCTGGGGGGCGGTCTGATCGGAAATATCGTTTCCGCTGTTTTCGGAACACTCCGCGCAGAAGCGGAGGGACGCAGCTATCTGACTGCAGCGGCAGGCGCCTCAGGAGCGATCTTTGCCGTAGTCGGGGCACTGCTTCTGATCGCGGTTCAGAACCGGAACCGCCGCATCGGACTGGATACCAGAAGACTGGCGCTGATGTCGGCACTGACACTTGCAGGAGGTCTGTCACAGAAGGGTGTGGATAATCTTGCACATCTGGGAGGATTCCTGGGAGGCGCGCTGCTCTGCTTTCTGGTGTGCAGAGGAGGAAAGCGTCTGAAGATAAGACGGTGGATGCCATGAGTCCGGCACATGTTTTTGCAGGAACGGAGTTTAAGGGATGGATCATCTGTGCAGGAATGCTGCTTCTGTACCTTGCGTTCAGAAAGTGGTATACTGTCAGAAAAGATAAAAATAAAAGGAGGAACAGCAGGATGTCAGATCAGAATTGTATTTTCTGCAGAATCGCTGCGGGCGAGATCCCGTCAGCAACATTATTTGAGGACGAAAAGTTTCGGGTGATCCTGGATGTCGGCCCGGCAGCAAAGGGTCACACCCTGATTCTGCCGAAAAAGCATTATGCAAATATCATGGAAATGCCGCCGGAGCTGGTGGGCGAGGCTTTCCGGCTTGCAAAGAAGGCTGCAGAAAAGCAGGCAGAGGTACTCGGCTGTGACGGTGTCAACGTGCTTCAGAACAACGGCGAGGCAGCAGGCCAGACCGTGTTCCATTTCCATATTCATGTGATCCCGCGCTTTAAGGGAGACAAGGTGAGCGTTGGCTGGAAGCCGGGCACACTTTCCGATGCAGATAAAGAGGAACTGATTCAGAGTCTTTCTCTGTAAAACGAAATGAAGGCCCACCGGACCTTCACGTCATATGCTTGGCAGGAAGGGGCCGTTGCTCAATAGATTACTCATCTATTTTGTAACAGCCCCTTTTCCGACCAGCTTTTCTATCTGATCTTTTCTATCTACCGGGAAATTACAGCGGGATTTGCATTTTTCACTGTTTCCGGTGTATTTTCCAAACAGGTTACAATAAAATTTGCTTTTTCCTTTATTTCCGCTGTATTCTTCTGCAAAAATCACCTGTGAGTTACATCGGAATTTGCTTTTTTCTTCATTTCCGCTGTATCTCTCTATGGAAACTAGCCATAGATTACATCGGGATTTACTTTTTTCACTGTTTCCGGTGTAAGCTACCCGTAGATTACATCGGAATTTTCTTTTTTCACTGTTTCCGGTGCTTTTTGAAAAACTCTGGACAAAACATTGCAAAAAGGAGCCGCCACTCCATAGATGAAATATGAAAATCTCATCTATTTTGCGACAGCTCCTTTCACCTTCTTCAGTTCAGTGTAAAAATATTCGTATCTCTGTTATCGCGGTCAACTACATTGCTGTACTGCAGATAGCGGTAAGCAGTCAGGGCATCGGAATTCTCCTCGTAGGAGTGCCAGGTTCCGGCGTTGTCGAGATAGGCAGTGACACCGAGAACCGGATAGTCCTTCTGCAGCTGCAGGAGATATTTCTGGTACTCTGTGAGCGACAGACCTGCCTGCTCCATAACATAGGCGCCGAGATAGTTTGCGCTCATGTCAAGCTGCGTACCCTCACGCTCGTAGTTTGTCCAGATCAGATAGCTGGTGATATAGGAGGCTTCCTGCGCAGGGGCAGTCGGTTCGTCTGTCCGTGTCGCCTGAAGTTCCTGATAAAAAGCAGGTTCCAGAGCCGGCTGATGGTCGCCGAAGAAGACGATCATGATCGGTTCTTTTATATTCTGATAGTATTCGATCAGCTGTTTCAATGCCTCGTCGGACTCCCTGATCAATGAGAGGTAAAGCTCAGCCATCGGATACTCCGTCTGCGTCTGCAGAGTCACACTGGGCTCATAATCGGCAGCCGTTTCCGCAGAATATCCGCCGTGATTCTGGATCGTCACGGCAAAGGTGAACTGAGGAGCACCGGCTGCTTTTTCCTCTGTCAGAGTTTCGATCTCTTTGTAAACAGAGAGATCACTGACAAAGCTGCGGATCTTTGCATGTTCACCGATCCAGTTGTCGAGGCTGAGAAAGCGTTCAAACTTCATCCAGTCATAGACACGTTCCCGGTTCCAGGCTGTCGGTGAATTTGGATGGATCGCAGCGGAAGCGTAACCGAGTTTATTTAAGGAAGAAGCCAGACCGTATTCATCGCTGCCGCAGAAGGACTCGAAGGCAATGACGCCGTTCGGCAGAAACTGCGTGGTGTTGCCTGTGAGCACCTCATATTCTGTATTGCAGGTGCCGCCTCCGTAGACCGGAACATAGAGTTTTCCGCTGGTCACGCCCGGCTCGGAGAGCAGACTGCGCCAGAACGGAAGGATCTCCTCATCGGAGGGCAGATCGCCCATGGTATCCGGGTCCCAGAAGGATTCATTCATAATAACGATCAGATTCGTCGGGGTGACCGTATCGGCAGCCTCGGTTTTTTTATGTGCCTCCTCATAGGCGGCGGAAGCGGCGGAGGCAGCTGTCTGTGTGAGCTCCACAGAATAGCCCTCCGGTTTCTCAAGCTTCAGATAATGGATCTGAGAGAGCAGAGTGGTCAGATAACCCTGCTGGGAATAAGTGAGATTCATATTCCAGAAACTGCCGGAATTGATCCAGCCGTCTGTGAGTTTGGTCTGATCAAACACAGCCAGTGCGAGAACTGCAGCGGCTGCAAGTCCGATGCGGCTGCCGTATCCACGCTTTGTTTTCGGAAACTCCGCAGGAAGAAAGGCATCGCAGAACAGGAGCAGCAGGATGCAGCCGTCGATCATCAGTGCGGTATTCAGTGCGATCGTGAATCGATAGCTTCCCGCAACTGTCGCAGCCGTTCCAATGGCTGTGAGGTCTGTGATGAGGAGCGGTTTTCCGCGAAAACTGTCCACAAAATAATCTGCCAGGGCGGCGATCAGAAGAAACAGAAGAAACAGGAGCTGTCCCTTCTTCACTTTGCGGAAAAGTCCGATCAGGAACAGATCCAGCAGATAGTAAAACAGCAGAGACCAGGCGGCTTTTGGCAGTTCCGGCTGCCATGCCCAGCTGCAGATGCGCTGTGTCAGATAATAGGCAAGTGCCGGTAAGACTGCAAGAAGCAGGATGCTGATCAGGCGGCCTGCCGAGCGGTGTCTCTGCAGGCGCTCTCCAAGAGGTTTTCCGAAGAAAAAGACCAGAAGGAGCAGCAGATGAGCAGCGATCAGATACCACAACTCGGAATGATCAATGTAGGTATAGCGGTCGGACAACAGCAGGGCACCGGCGAGTTCTTCTCCGTTAAAGCGTGCGGTCTGCATGGAAGCGTCCGGATCTCTGAGCAGAAAATGAACTCCGGCGGTCTGAACAGCAGCCGCATTTTTTTTGTGTTCTATGGTAAAGCGATAATTGTAAAATTCGCCGGCGGTCAGAGCAAGGTCCGTATCAAAGCGGGACTTTTCTCCGGCCTGTTTCAGCTCCAGATCCATTTCGGAGCGATAGAGGGAGTGTTCCTGCAGATCAGAGATCTCAAGAACCAGCTGCAGATCAGTCAGGTCACCTTCCGGGATCAGCATCAGAGTAAGCCGTTTCAGGAAAGGATCGGCCGCTTTGATCCGGATGGTGAGTTCGTCCTCTGCAGTCAGAAGCGGAGTCTGCGTTTTTGACTTCCATTTTTTGCCCAGTCGGTGTGCATTGTGCGAGAGCGGATGACTCGTCTGATAGCTGTAGACCGCCCAGGTAAGAAGAACCAGGACGATCGACAGAAGAAGTACTTTCAGGATCTCCGGAAGAGAAAAACGGGATTTGAGCTTATGCATGGCGGCATTCACGGTCGATCAGATCGGTGATTTTCTCGATGGCATTGCTCAGCTCACTCTTTTCCATGGCCTCGATATAGGTCTCCTTCTCCTCAAACAGTCTGCAGATCGTGGAGAAGAGGAGGTCATCGTTGAGTTCTTCCTCAGTGAGAAGCTCACAGAATCCCTGGCGGTGGAAAGACTGTGCATTCAGGATCTGGTCACCGCGGCTGGCAGCAGAGCCGAGCGGGATCAGCAGAGCCGGTTTGCGAAGATCCAGCAGCTCACAGATCGCATTGGCACCTGCGCGGGAGACAACGACATCGGAGAGCGCAAAGAGATCAGCCAGCTCTTCCTTGATATACTCATACTGCACATATCCCGGCGTTCCGATGAGACTTTCATCCAGCTTTCCGCTGCCGCAGAGATGGATGACAGAAAAACGCTCAAGGAGACGCGGAAGAATGCTGCGGATCGCTGCATTTACATTTGCGGAACCAAGGCTTCCTCCGATCACCATCAATACCGGTTTATGATCGGTAAATCCACAGAAGCGTCTTGCAGCCTCTGCATCGCCGCTGTGCAGCTCTGCGCGGATCGGGGAGCCGGTCAGCACTGCCTTATCGGCAGGAAGATTCTTCAGAGTCTCCGGGAAATTGCAGCAGATCTTTTTTGCAAAAGGAATGGCAAGACGGTTTGCCAGTCCGGGAGTCATATCGGACTCGTGGATGATCACCGGGATGCCTCTGCGCTTTGCAGCAAAAACGACCGGAACAGCGACGAAGCCGCCCTTGGAGAAGACAACATCCGGTCTGCGCTTTTTCATCAGGCGGAGTGCCTGTGCACAGCCCTTGAGCACCTTGAACGGATCAGAAAAGTTTTTGAGATCAAAGTATCTGCGAAGCTTTCCGGAGGAAATTCCATAGTAGGGAATGTTCATCTCCTCGATCAGTTTTTTTTCAATGCCGTTGTAGGAGCCGATGTACTCGATGTCATAGCCGAGCTCGCGGAGTCTCGGGATCAGGGCCATATTCGGGGTGACATGTCCGGCAGTTCCGCCGCCGGTGAGAATAATACGTTTCATAACTAAACCTCCTCGTTAAATCGATCCGGAGAGGATGGGCGAAAGCCACTTGACCGTACCGCGATCGATGAGTATCATAATTTTTAAGAGTATCTGCCCGCAAAGGGCATACCTTTGACCCTAATAACATATTTTTATTTACTTGTCAAGTTGACGAAAAAGATTACGGAAAAGAAACAGCAGCCTTCAGGGCAGAAAGCGAAAAAATTATGGCAGAGGGAACGAAACTTACGATGAAATTTTTCTGGGTGGAGGTGCTTTTCTGGGGGATCTTTGCGGCGCTTCCTGGGATGGCGAGCATGTATCTTCTGGATCATGGATTTTCCAATGCACTGATCGGTGCGCTGATCGCGGGATCCGGAGTGGGAGCCGCTGTCCTTCAGCCGCTGTTCGGCAGCTATGCGGACCGGCCGGAGAGTGCTTCCTTAAAGAAGATCCTGACGGTTTTTACCGCGGTACTGCTGATCGTCAGTGTGCTTCTGCTGATGACCGGAAAATATCCGGTGCTCACCGGACTTCTGTACGGCACAGCAGTCGCATTTCTGCAGGTGATGACGCCGCTGCTGAATGCCATGGGTGCAGAGACACTGAATCAGGGGAAAAAGCTGAACTACGGACTGGCCCGCGGCGGCGGATCGGCCGGATATGCGGCAGCCGCATACCTGATGGGTGTGCTGGCGGAAAAGTTCGGCACCGCAGTCATCCCGCTGGGCAGTGTGCTTATGCTTGCAGGGCTTCTTGCAGCGATCCTGATCTTCCCGTTTGAGAAATGCCGGGTGCCTGAAAAGGAGAAGGCGGAAGGAGCGGAAGAGCAAAGAAAAGGCAGCTCCCTGCTGAAGAAATATCCCAGATTTTTCCTGGTGATGGCCGGCTGTGTCTTTATCTATATCGGACACACAGTTTTAAACAGCTTTACCTACCAGATCATGTCCTCCAAGGGCGGCGGCCGTGCGGAGACCGGCTTTATGATCGCACTGGCAGCGATCCTGGAGCTGGTTCCGATGCTTCTGTTCGGATATATGCAGAAAAAGGTCCGCTGCGATATCTGGTTTCGGATCACCGGTATCTTTTTCACATTGAAAACAGCCGCCACTCTGCTGGCGCCTGGGATCCGTTCCCTGTATGCGGCACAGCTTTTCCAGGTGTTCGGCTGGGGACTGATCACCGTATCGGCAGTATATTATGTAAACTCGATCATGAAGCGGGAAGATGCGGTCAAAGGTCAGACCTTTATGAATATGACCTACACTGCCGGCTGTGTGATCGGCTCGCTTGCGGGCGGCAGGATCATTGACGTCTGGAGTGTGTCGGCAATGCTGCTGTTCGGAACGATCGCCTCAGCGATCGGCATGGTGATCCTTCTGTTTGGTACGGAGAAGGTTTGTAAAAAGGACGAAAATAGGATATAATAAAGGCAGTGAAACCGGAGAGGGGGAATGGCAATGAAGCTGATGTTTCTTGGTGCAGCACATGAGGTGACAGGAAGCTGTATCTTCCTGGAGGCGTGCGGAAAAAAGATACTGATCGATTACGGAATGGAGCAGGGGACCGACGTTTTTGAGAATGAGGAACTGCCGGTGGCTCCGGGTGAGATCGACATGGTTTTTCTGACGCATGCACATATTGACCACTCCGGAAAGCTCCCGCTATTATATCAGAAGGGCTTTCAGGGGCAGATTTTTGCAACGGAGGCGACAGAACAGCTCTGCCGGATCATGCTGCGAGACAGTGCACATATCCAGGAATTTGAGGCAGAATGGCGCAACCGTAAGGGCAGGCGTGCCGGCAAACCGGAGTACACACCGCTGTACACGGTGGAGGACGCCGAGCGAGTTCTGAAGTGTTTTGTGGGCTGCAGCTACAACACCAGGATGATGGTTGCGGACGGAATCGAGATCTGCTTTGTGGACGCCGGACATCTGCTGGGTTCCTCCTCGATCGAAGTGACGCTGAATGAGGAGGGAACACAGAAAACTCTGGTATTCTCCGGCGATATCGGCAATGATCATCAGCCGCTGATCCGGGATCCGCAGTATCTGCATGAGGCGGATTATGTTATTATGGAGTCTACCTACGGAGACCGCAGTCACGGACCGAGGACGGACTATGTAAAGGATCTGGCTGAGGTGATCCAGACGACCTTTGATAAGGGCGGCAACGTTGTGATCCCGGCCTTTGCGGTAGGACGAAGTCAGGAGATGCTCTATTTCCTGAGAAAAATCAAGGAAGACGGTCTGGTAAAAAATCACGATGGCTTTGAGGTCTGGCTGGACAGTCCGCTCGCTGCGGAGGCGACCGGGATCTTCATGCAGCAGATGAGAGAGACCTTCGATGATGAGGCGATGGATCTGGTGAACCGCGGGATCAACCCGATCGGATTTGCCGGACTGAAGATCGCGATCACAAGCGATGAATCGAGACAGATCAACTTCGATATGAAGCCGAAGGTGATCATCTCGGCGAGCGGCATGTGTGAGGCAGGCCGTATCAAGCATCATTTAAAGCATAATCTGTGGCGTCCGGAATGTACAATTCTGTTTGTCGGATATCAGGCAAACGGTACGCTCGGACGTGCACTGGTGGAGGGGGCCGAGAAGGTACACCTCTTTGGTGAGGAGATCGATGTTCAGGCAAAGATCTGTGTGCTGCCGGGTATCAGCGGTCATGCAGACAATACCGGACTGATGCGCTGGATCTCCGCTTTCGACCGGAAGCGGCCGGAGCGTGTCTTTGTCGTTCACGGCGAGGATCAGACCTGTATGACCTTTGCACAGCGTCTGGAGGATGAGCTGTCACTCTCAGCGACAGCGCCGTACAGCGGCACGATCTATGATCTCAAAACAAATACCTGCGTTCGTGAGACCTTCGGTGTCCGCGTGGAGAAGAAGGCGGCTGCATCGAGCCGCAGCAGTATGGTATTTGAACGTCTGCTGGCAGCAGGTGCGAGACTGCTCGCAGTGATTCGAAGAAATGAAGGCGGTGCGAACAAGGATCTGGCGAAGTTTACCGATCAGATCAATGCATTGGCTGATAAATGGGAAAGGTGAAATAGCAGAACATGAAGAATGCATTATTTATTGTAAATCCAAAATCCGGTAAAAGTATGATCCGCACAAAGCTGCTGGATATTACCGATATATTTATGAAGGCCAACTTTGACCTGACGATCTATATCTCGCAGGCACCGGGTGACGCCAGAAAAAAGGCGCAGAAGGAGAGCTTTAACTATGAGCTGATCATCTGCAGCGGCGGAGACGGTACCCTGGATGAGGTGATCAGCGGTGTCATGGACGGCTGTCATGACTGCCGGATCGGATATATACCGGCGGGCAGCACCAACGACTTTGCGAACAGCCTGCGCATCCCGAAGGGAATGATCAAGGCGGCGGAGCATGTGGCAATGCAGAAGGAGTTCCCGTGCGACATCGGTACGTTCAATGATGACTACTTTGTGTATGTGGCAGCCTTCGGCCTGTTTACCGATGTATCCTACGGCACACCGCAGGATATGAAAAATGTCCTTGGTCATCTTGCCTATGTTCTGGAGGGGGCAAAAAAACTGGCTTCCATCAAGTCCTACCACGCAAGGATCGAGGCCGACGATCTGACGATCGAGGGAGACTTCCTCTACGGAATGGTGACAAATTCCATTTCCGTCGGCGGCTTCCGAAATATTACCGGAAAGAATGTAGAACTGGATGACGGTCTGTTCGAGGTGACACTGATCCAGAACCCGACCGATCTGATCGGCTTCCAGGAACTGATCAGCGGTCTGATCAAGCAGAAGCCGGATGACAGTCATTTCTATCGTTTCCGCACGAAACATATCCATCTGGAGTTTGACGAGGAGGTTCCGTGGACACTGGACGGAGAGTTTGGCGGAGACCATAAGCACGTGGAAATCTTCAATAAGCAGAAGGCATTGACTCTGTTGGTATAATTTCAGGTGCGGTTGTATGTACATGGACATTTCGCACAAAGCCTAGAAAAGTTATCCACAGAAAAGTGGGTATGGGGATAAAGTAATTCACATTGGAAATCCCTGAAAAGACAGAAATTACCAGTTATACACGAAGTTATCCACGTTATCCACATTTTTGTGGGTGGATGATGTGGTTAACAGAAGAAGACAAAAGAACATCTGTTTTGGAAAAGTCTCACAAATCCGACCGGTTCGTGAGACTTTTGACTGAGATAAGAGTAGTAAATCAACTGTTCAAAGCACTGTGGAATTGTCAGAAATTTACAGTGTTTTGTGAAAAGAAAGATGCAATAATCAAGAAGCGAGTAACTGTTCAGAGCCTGTCTCGAAAATGCTTCGCATTTCCTCGATGTGGCTTCTCGCCATATGATTTCGGATGAAATTTTGTGCTTACAAGCAAGCTTGAGCACAAAATCTATCCGAAATCGCATGGCTCTGAACAGTTACAAATTGAAATTTAGAAAACAGGAGAAAATCATATGAGACTTCGCAACATCCCAAGAGCGAATGAGGTCATCGCCAACAGCCCGCTGGTGGTGCAGGATCCGAAAGCGCAGAAAGGACACTGGCAGGAGGTATTTGCGGCAGAACAGCCGCTGCACATTGAGATCGGCATGGGTAAGGGACAGTTCCTGATCGCCATGGCGAGAAAGCATCCGGAGATCAACTATCTCGGCATCGAGCGCTACACCAGCGTGCTGCTGCGCGCAGTTGAGCGTCTGGACGGAGAGGAACTTCCGCAGAATCTGCGTTTCCTCTGTATGGATGCGACAGAACTGACGGAAGTATTTGCACCGGCCGAGGCAGCAAAGATCTATCTGAACTTTTCAGATCCGTGGCCGAAGGATAGACATGCGAGAAGAAGACTGCCGTCAAGACAGTTTCTTGCACGTTATGAACAGATTCTTGCCGAGGGCGGAGATGTGGAGTTCAAGACAGACAACAGAGGTCTTTTTGAGTTTGCACTTGAGGAGATCGAGCCGGCAGGATGGGAGCTGGTGCTGAGTACCTTTGATCTGCATGCAGATCCGGTGCTCAATGAAGGAAATATCATGACCGAGTATGAGGCAAAGTTTTCCGCAATGGGAAATCCGATCTGCAAGCTCGTCATGAAGCCGGGTAAGAAATAAGGTTATAGGAAGATAGAAGGGAAGAGATATATGACACAGTTGCCGCAGGAATTTCTGGACAAGATGGTGAAGCTGCTGGATGAAAAGGAGTATGAAGCATTTCTGGCTTCCTATGAACAGCAGCGTCAGTTTGGCCTGCGTGTGAATACCGCCAAAATATCCACAGAGGAGTTCGAAAAATGTTCCGGATTTCATCTGAAGAAGATTCCGTGGACAGAGAACGGCTATTATTATGAGGCGGAGGATGCACCGGCAAGACATCCGTTCTACAGTGCAGGTCTTTATTATCTGCAGGAGCCGAGTGCGATGACACCGGCGTCGCGCCTTCCGGTACAGCCGGGCATGCGTGTGCTGGATCTCTGCGCAGCTCCGGGCGGTAAGGCAACGGAGCTTGGAGCAAGGCTGAAGGGGCAGGGACTTCTGGTAGCAAATGATATCAGTGCGTCCAGGGCGAGAGCTCTGCTGAAAAATATTGAGGTGTTCGGTATTCCGAATGCGTTCGTGACGAATGAGGTCCCGATCCGTCTGTCCGAGCAGTTCCCGGAATTTTTTAATGCGGTACTGGTGGATGCACCGTGTTCCGGAGAGGGCATGTTCCGAAAAGACCCTGCAGTTGCAAAGGTCTGGAACCCCGAGAAATCCCTGGAATGCGCAGCATCTCAGAAAGAGATCGCACATCGCGCGGCACTGATGCTCGCACCGGGCGGATGGATGCTGTATTCTACCTGTACATTTTCTGTTGAGGAAAATGAGGAGGTGATCCTGGATCTTCTGGAAAAGCATCCCGAGCTGCATCTGGAGGAAATCAGACCATATTATGAAGGCTTCAGCAGCGGCCTGCTGGGTCTTGAGAAGTGTGTGCGCATCTGGCCGCACCATATGAACGGTGAGGGACACTTCCTTGCACTTCTGAAAAAAGACGGTGATTCATCCGCACGATGGGGAACAGAAGCGAGCGCAGGACAGGGTGAAGAACAGGCTGCAGCGTATGAGAGCTCTGGGGATACGGAGAATCAGAGCTTCGAGTATTCCGGAAAAGCTGAAAAAGAAGACAGCCGCAGAGAGAAGCGCGGAAAGAAAGAACGCAGCAAGAAGGAGCGAGGCAGGAAAGAGCGCGGAGGCAGTTATGGAAGCGGCCGCGGAAATGACAGAGGAAACGGTCGTGGAAACAGCCGCATGTCTGCAGCCGAGAGTGCAAAGGACGGCGCAGCTCTGGAGGAATTCCTGGCAGATGTCAGAAAGCCAATCGATCGTTCTGATATCGAGGTGCGAAAGGGACAGGTATATCTGGTTCCGAGAGATACCGCCGATGTAAAAGGAATCCCATTCCTGAGAAACGGCCTCTATCTGGGAGAGATCCGAAAAGAGCGTTTTGAGCCGAGCCAGTCCTTCGCAATGGCACTGCGTGCGGAGGAGTACGCTTCAACGATAGATCTGGAAGCTTCTGATGAGCGGATCCGACGCTATCTGCACGGAGAGACGATCGAACTTGAAGATGAGATGATCGACCAGCTTCCGCGCAGCAACGGCTGGCAGCTGATTTGTGTCGGAGGATATCCGATCGGCTGGGGAAAGCTGACCGGCGGACTTCTGAAGAATAAATATCATCCGGGCTGGAGACTCAAGTAGGAGATACAGCGGAAATACATCTTTTATCGATTTCCGCTGTATGAAAGTCGAATGATTGCCGGAAAATGCATGTTTTATCGATTTTCGCTGTATAAAAGCCGGGACAATTACCGGAAAATACAGCGAGAAAAAACATTTTCTGATTTTTCGCTGTAAAAAGGGCGCCGATTGTAAAATGAAGTTGCACACTTGATAAAAAAACGATCCATAGGAT
>JAUNAF010000116.1 GCA_030527715.1 Eubacteriales bacterium | reverse complement strand
CTACATAGCTGTCATCCACATAGGTGTCATCTGCATAAGTATCATCCACATAACCATCCGTTACGGTCTGATCTGTGGTTGTCTGATTCGGATCTACATAGGTACCCTGGCTCTGCAGATACTCAATCCATGCCTGGTTCTGAGCTTCCCACTCTGCCTGCTGACGGGCAACTTCCTCTAAATAGAGACGCTCCTGCTCTGCCAGCCATGCTGCATACTGAGCTTCCTCAGCTGCCACTCTTGCTGCCTCCTCTTCTCTGGATTCAGCCTGCGGCAGTTCCTTCTCATAGGTTACATAGTCAGCGCTGACATAACCTACGGTTCCGTCGCTGGTGGTTACCTTTGCCCATCCGCCAAGGTCTTCATTCAGATATACTGCATCTCCTGCAGAAACCATTCCGATCACATCAGAATCCTCGGAAGAATCTGCTCTGAGCATCAGTCCTTCTACATTGACAGATACCACATCGGTCGCAACAGAATCTACCACTGCTGCTGCATCGCTGCCGGTAGTCATCAGATACTTTGCAACATAACCTTCACAGTTTCCGGAACGAACATACAGCCACTCGCCGTCATCAGCGAGAATGGTTGCCACATTGCTGTTGTAGAGTTTACCGACTACCTCACTCTCTGTATCTGCTGAGGAACGAATATTAATATAAGATTCATCATCCAGCTGTGCAACTGCGTAGGTGTTGACCAGATTTTCCTGCGGTGCTGCCGCCTCTGTCTCCTCAACAACAGCTGTTTCCTCAACAGTAGCTGTCTGCTCAGCCGCTGCAGTTTCCTCGGATGAAGTCTCGACTGCTTCTGTCTTTACATCTATCTTCATAGAATCCAGACCTGCCAGACCGGTACCGGCTGCCAATGCGCTGACTCCGGCATTTGTCATTACAAGGCCAGACACTGCAAAGCAGGCTGCCGCAATTTTTACATGTTTTTTCATTCCCTGATTCATACTGCACTCCTTTGGTAACTTATATTCCTATTACCCGTCCCCGTTTTTTAACATTTCGGGCTGTTTTATTACGTAAATATTACATTTTTTAACTTATTACGGATATATACTACCACGCGAGTCCTATGATGTCAAGAAATTTTTAACTAATTGTTACATTTCTGTTTTTATTCGATTAATCTTTTAATAATCTCTGTAAATACTTGCTTACAACATTTGAAAAATTACGGATATCCCTGATGTATGCAAAATCTTTTCCGAAGATTTTTTTCTCTGCCTCCAGATCCTGCTCCAGCCCTGCAAATACGCCCAGAATATAGATTCCCTCATTTCGAAGCATGCGTATCTCCTGCGCAGTATCCTTCACTGCGTAATCTCCGAAGTAAGGATTCGGATTGCGGCTGCCCGGACGGTTCACCACGATATCATTCGGTCTGCCGTCACTGAGCACGATCAGGATCTTGTTTTCCTCCATTCTCTGCTTCAGAGAATCTCCCGCCGCTCGGATCGCAAGACCGTCACGATTGTTTGCCGATGTCGTATAATTCAGGATCTTCATATCAGCCTCTCTCGGATCATCATAATCCCGAAAGCGCTGCATTACAGTATAATCCCAGAACGTGCAGAAGCTCATCACGCGATGAGGTATCTGCACATTGCTCAGTGCCTGGCTGATGATCACCGCCTGGAGCGCGACCATCGTCTGTCTGTCTCTCTGCGAACCACTGGCATCGATCAGGATCTCCACCACAAAATCCGTCGAATCCTGACGGATCATCCGCTCAAACAGCTTTCCCGGATCTGTTCTTCCCACTCTCCACAGGCGGTTCGGTACGATCCTTCCGTACTCTGACGGTACCTCCTCATTCTGTGTCCGCAGAATCAGGGATCTCTTCAGACTGTCTGTCATAATCTCAATATTGTGACGCACCGTATTGGAGCTGTTCTGATACAGCTTGCGGTTAAACTGTGCCTGCCTCTTCGCATTCACATACTGCGCATTAGACAGCACCGGATTTTCCAGAATTCCCTCCGTATAGTACAGACTGCAGTCGGCATGAGCTCCCCGACAGAGCCTCTGCGTGATCTTTTTGCTCTCCGCCTCTGAAAGATAGCCCCTTCCGAAATTCAATTCCATGTAAGACTGCATCTTGGCGATCGCCTCGTCGTCGATCACCAGAACTCTCTGTTTCCCGGGTCCGTTCTTCTCCTGTGTCTCTTCCTTTTCCATCGAGGAGGTCATCGAGGTCGTCTGTCTCCCGATCTCCTCCAGATATTCTGCCAGCAGCTCCTCCATCATTTCCTTTTGGAAGACCTCCTGCCAGCCGGATTCCATCAGCTCCTCCAATTCCACGGAGAGTACAGCCTCCAGATCTCCGTGCCTGCGCTCAAAGGACCCGTCCTGTCCTGTATTGTAGATATGATCCACTGCACGGATGATATCCATCGTCTCCTGACTCTCCCCGAGGGCATCCAGCGCTTTCACAACATCAGAAATACTCTTTTCTCCACCGCCGTTCTGATAGAGATATTCCCGAATGACTGCGATCTTGACTCTTCCGGGAAACGACTGTGCCATCCTCGCATAGTCATGATCCAGCAGAGCCTCAAATGCATCTGTGCGCACCTTTTTCACACCCGGACGCTCTTTCACGATTTTCGGATAGACCGCGGCATCCACACAGAGCTGTGCAATACTCATCAGAGGTCCCTCCTCCGCGCCGCAGTACATCTTCTTCATCAGATAGAGGGAGAGATCATTCATATTATAATAGTAAGCAAATGCTCCCTGCTTGATCGCGTCATACAGAGCAATATTTTTGTCCTTCAGAAATGCCTCCACATCCGGCTTCATTTCCAGGCTGTAATCTCCGCTGACGGTCCATGCAAGATTTCGGATACGATTTTCTATTTCCATCTGTCGATCCAGCATCTGCAGATCGTTTTCTTTTTGCATCTCCAACCTTATCTCCTAAAACAGCGCGCTGCTGTCCCACTCCTCCGGAATTCTGGTCTCCACCACATCCTGGATGATCTCACGTTCAAACAGATCAAAGCTTTTGTTCACCACACCCATGCGGATTGCCGCCTTCGGATGCAGTCCGGCCTCTATCGTGCGGATCGCCCCGATCATTCCACGAAGATCCAGCGGCTTTGTGGAAATCTCGTTGTGCAGTGCCTTGGTCTGCAGATCCAGATACAGACCTACCAGCTGCTCCATCCCTTCCTTCTTTGCGTTCGGGAAGGTCGTCATCAGAACAGAAAACAGCGTCTTCTCCTCGGCAGGCGGCATATCGATCACCATAAATCGGGAAACCAGCGCCTCATTCAGCTCCTTGGTACCAGCATAACCGTAGTTCATCGTTCCGATAAAACGCGCTGCATCATGCAGGGAGATCTTTTCATAGCCCGGAATGTCAATGACTCTTCGATAATCCAGAACTGCGTGCAGCACAGCCACCGCATCATTTTTTGCCATGTTGATCTCATCCAGAATACCAAAGCCTCCATAGACCGCACAGTCATAGATCGGACCGGTCCGCAGAACCACCTCATTATTGCGGAAAGTGTCGGTACCGATCAGCGTACTGCTGTCTGTATTCACATGAAAGGATATATTATAGGAAGGTCTTCCGAAGATCCATGCAAGATTCTCTGCAAGAACATTCTTTCCGGTCGCCTTCGTTCCGGAAAGCAGTACGTTCTCTCCCTTCAGCAGCGCAAATGCTGCCATCTCAAAAATCTCCTTTCCGTAAAAGCCGATCTCCGGTTTTTCCAGACGATACCTCAGCTGTTCAGGAACAGCGTACTTTCCCCTGAATTCCTGTATATCTTTCAGCAGTCCTTTGCTGACTCCCTGTTCCTCATATAATGAAAAAATATCCTGTGACATAGCTCCTGTTTTTATACTCCTCTCATTGTATCGATTTCTTTGGCAGATCAGATCTCCGTAAAGGAAACTCTCTGCTTGATTCCTGAGGTCATCACATCATACACGATGGTCCCGTTCTCCAGTACGGTCCGCTCATAGGACACCTGTTTTCCTGCATACTTCTTCTGCATATATTCTTCCAGATCGGCGATCATCACTTCTTCGAAGAAGACATCGCGCATCTGATTATTGGCACACTGATTAAAAATTTCCCAGACAACTTCGTATTCTTTCATCGCTTTCTGCCCCTCTCCTTTCTGTCGCAGTAACTATTCAGAATTACTCATATTTTGTATCTATTCAGAGCCTATCTCGAAAATGCTTCGCATTTCCTCGATGTGGCTTCTCGCCATATGATTCCGGATGAAATTTTGTGCTTTCAAGCAAGCTTGAGCACAAAATCTATCCGAAATCGCATGGCTCTGAATAGATAC
>JAUNAF010000036.1 GCA_030527715.1 Eubacteriales bacterium | reverse complement strand
ATTTACTTATGCAGCAGTTTCACAACTGCCTTCTTATTTGTAGTTCTCCATAAACATGGACAGTGCCTTCTTCGCACCCTTCTTCAGCTCCTCATAAGCTACCTTGCTTGCCAGAACAGAGTAGTTCATCGGGCGTCCCTCGTACTCCTTCAGCATTGCTGCGATCGCCGGAGTAACACAGGTGTCCATTGCTGTGAAGTAGTTGATCTTCTTGATACCTGCATTGACTGCTGCAACTACCTGATCATGCTCGGTACCGGAGCATCCATGCATACCAAGATGTACGCTCTCATCGGTTACAGCGCCGCGGATCTCTTTGATCAGATCGATCTGCAGATCAGACTTCACGCCTGCCAGATACATGCCGTGTACGGTTCCGATAGAAACGGTCATAACATCTACCTTGGTCTCCTCAGCAAATCTCTTCGCCTCTTCCGGCTTGGTGTAGAACTTGGAAAGGTCGCTCAGATCAGAGGTCTCCTGTCCCGGTACTACTGTCGGCATATTGTTCGGCATAGCTCCGATCTCACCCTCAACGGTGATTCCCAGCGGTGCTACATCCTCAACAAACTTCTTTGTCAGTGCAATATTCTGCTCCAGCGGAAGTGAGGAGCGATCATACATGATGGAAGTGAATCCTGCACGGATCGCTCTGCGGGTAAATGCATCGTCCAGAGCATGGTCGATATGCATTGCTACCGGCACCTTTGCACGCTCTGCAAACACCTTCATCAGCGGTGCGATATCCTCCATAGCTACTACACCGTACTCCGGATCACAGATGCTGTCATGTCCCTGTGCGTGATTCAGAATAATCGGGCAGCCAAGCTCCTCCGCTGCATCGATCACCGCACGCAGGGTCTCCAGGTTCGGTGTATTTAAAGAACCGATCGCATAGTTATGAAGCTCAGCATCCTTCAGCATCTCTTTCATGTTTACTAACATCTTTTAAATCCTCCTCATTCTCGTTCGCTCTCGATCGCCTGGCAGGTGATCCGGAAGCACTGCTTTGCCTCCTCCCGCATGCGATTTGTGATCAAAATATAAAGACAATCCAACAGTACCATCTGAGAAATCGTAGAACACGACGGTTCAAATCCCAGGCTGGCATCCTCATTGCTTGAAGCCACCAGCATAATGTTTGCTACCCTTTCCAGCGGAGTACCGCGATAACTGCTTACTCCGATGATGGACGTACCGTTCGAAGCTGCAAACCGCAGATTTTTCAGCAGCGTTCTGCTTCTTCCGAAGGTGCTGATCCCCATCACCACATCCTCTTCACCCAGCAGAGAGGTAACCACTGCCTGCTCATGCGGGTCCGAGTAGCTCGCACAGTCGATCCCCAGCCGGTACAGCCGCTGACGGATACTGTTCGCCGTCACCGTCGATCTGCCCTGTGCCAGGATCACCAGTTTTCGCCGTTTTACGATCATATCCGCCGCCTCCTCCAGAGCCGGAATATCCGCGATCGCCAGGGTGTCTGCCAGACTCTGCATGTTTGCCTGAAAGATCGTCTGCAGCACTCCCTCTGTCGTATGCGTTGATTCCACTCCGGTATAGCCGCGGATGCGATCTGCACCGGCCACACTGTTTTTCGCCATTTCCGTCTGAAAGGCCCGATAGTTCACGCAGCCCAGGAACTTTACAAACCGTGAGATCGTCGCCTCGCTGACACTGCATTCTGCCGCAAGATGACCGATCGGCATTCCCACGACCCGCTCCGGATTCTCCAGGATATATCGGCCAACCTTCAGCTGCGCCGGATTCATCCGCTGCAGCTGTGTTTTGATCGTCAGGAGAATTTCTGAATTTGCACTCATCAATTTTTCCTCTGTATCACTCATGCCTCGTCTCCTGTTAGGAAATAAAGTTTCTTAGTTGTGTAAATTATGAAATTATCTTACTTCTGTATCCGTTTTTTGTCAAGAAGACTACTCACTTCTTGCCTGCATTTTCTGCTGACGGATCATATCAATGTATACCGCAAGCAGGATGATGATACCCTTTGCCACATACTGCCAGTTGGAGTTGACATGCAGCAGAGTCAGACCATTGGAAATAACACCGATAACCAGAACGCCGATCAGTACACCGCCGGTACCGCCGACACCGCCGTACATACTGGTTCCGCCAAGTACGCAGGATGCGATCGCATCTGTCTCTGCACCAACGGAAGTACCCGGCTGACCGGAGGTAAGACGTGCTGCCAGGACAATACCTGCGAAGGATGCCAGAAAGCCGCTGATCGTCCAAACCATGATCTTTACTTTCTTGATATCAATACCGGAGAACTGTGCAGCGGTTGCATTTCCTCCTACTGCATAGATATAACGACCCATCTTCGTCTTATTCAGCAGCATATACTGTGCAAAGAAGAAGATCAGCATGTAGATGATCGGATACGGCAGGATCTGGAAAGCCAGTCCGGTACCGATCTTCGGGAATACGGTATTTGCATACAGAGGAACCGGCTGACCGTTTGCGATCAGGAATGCGGCACCTCTTAAGATACTCTGCATTGCCAGGGTAACTACGAACGGATGGATTCCGCTGTAAGCGATGATGACGCCGTTGACCATGCCGACAACAAGACCGAGCAGAAGACCGATCGCGATAGCAAGCACCATATTGCAGCCGTAGCGTTCCATCAGGGATACTACCAGACATCCGGAGCAGGCGATCATCGCGCCTGCGATCAGATCGATACCGCCAAGCATGATAGCGAGCATAACACCGATAGCAAGATATCCGGTCGTAGATACATTTCGAAGAATCGTCAGCCAGTTATTGACTGTCATAAAGCTGTCCGTAGCAATTGCAAGAACCACACAAAGGATGATAAATGCTGCCAGGATACCGAAGTTTGCATTCAGATAACGGGAAATCGGTCCCAGGATCACATGATCATCATATTTGCTTAAATCAATTTTCTTTTTCATGTCTATTTATCCTCCGCGAATACGTATTGTAAGATTCTCTCCTGATCCATCTCTGAGCGATCCAGCTCACCGGTGATCTTTCCGTCTGACATGACGAAAATATGATCGCACATGTTGACGATCTCCGGCATCTCGGATGAGATCATGATGATCGCCATGCCCTGACCTGCCAGATCATTGATGATCTTATAGATCTCTGCCTTTGCACCGACATCTACGCCTCGTGTCGGCTCGTCCAGGATCAGCACTTCAGGATCGGACGCCAGCCATTTTGCCAGTACGACCTTCTGCTGGTTACCGCCGGAGAGATTTCCCACTCTCTGGTCACGGGAAGGTGTCTTGATCGCCAGGGCTTTGATTCCGTTATCAACGATCGCACGCTCTTTTGAGCGATCCACATGGAGATGATTTACAAATTTTCGAAGTACGGAGATACCCATATTGAAGGAAATCGTATTTTTCAGGATCAGACCCTCCAGTTTACGGTTTTCCGGCACCAGAGCAACGCCCTTTTCCTGGATCTTCATCGTCGGAAGATTGGTGACATCCTCACCCTTGACATAGACGGTTCCCTCTTTTTTCGGGTAAAGTCCCATCGTCGCCTTCAAAAGCTCGGAACGGCCTGCACCGACCAGTCCGTAAAATCCGACGATCTCGCCCTTGCGCACCTTGAAGCTGCAATCCTTCAGACGCACACCGGAGCTGATATTTTTCGCCTCGAATACTACTTCGCCGAGCTCATGGAAGGTTCTGGTATAGTAATTTTCCAGTGTTCTTCCTACCATCATCGAAACGAGCTCATCTCGGTTGCTCTCTTTCGTAATAATGGTGCCCACATAGCCGCCGTCTCGCATGACGCAGACACGGTCTGTGATCGTAAAGATCTCATCCAGCTTATGGGAAATATAGATGATTCCGATTCCCTGACTCTTCAGTTTCTCGATCATCTCAAACAGTGACTTTACTTCGCTCTCAGAAAGGGAGGAAGTCGGCTCGTCCATGATCAGAAGCTTCATGTTCAGGGAACATGCCTTCGCGATCTCTACCATCTGCTGGCGGCCGATGCTGAGCTTGCAGAGCATCGTTGCCGGATTGACATCCAGACCTACCATATCCAGCCACTGTCTTGCTTCCTTATACATTTTTTTCTTATCTACCATCCCGGCACTCATACGCTCTCTGCCAAGGAAAATATTCTCTGCCACAGAAAGATACGGCACCAGCGCGATCTCCTGATGAATAAAGGCAACTCCATAACCCTGCGCTTCCTGTACCGTATGAATCGAAACCTGCTGACCATCGATGGCGATCGTGCCCTCATCCGGAACATAAACTCCGCCGAGCACATTCATCAATGTCGATTTTCCTGCGCCGTTCTCACCAAGCAGACCGAGAACTTCTCCCTCATACAGGGTGAGCTGCGCATTGTCCAATGCCTTTACACCGGGGAAAGTCTTGACGATCCCCTTCATTTCCACTAACGTCTTCGGCATATTTCCACCTCTACTTTTAAAGATAGCAGCCCCAGCAAAGTGTGAGGCTGCTATTTTCATTTCTTATACTGTTTTCTCAGGCTGATACAGACTGCTCTGCACCTGCCGAGGTTACTCACACTCTTTCGTGTCGAGTATATGGATTTTTCTTACTGCCAGCCGTCGGTACCGAAATCAGCAACGTTCTCAGCTGTGATCAGGAATGTGTCAACAACGATTTCCGGCTCGATCTCTTTGCCTTCCAGAACATCGTAAGCTGCCATCATGGAATCGTATCCCAGAGTCTCCGGAGACTGAGAACCGGTACCTTCCATGGAACCTGCCTCGATCAGTTTCTTAGCATCCGGGTTACCGTCAACACCGTATACCATGATATCCTTCTCAAGAGTTACGCTGGTCTGCTGGATCGCATTGATAGCACCCATAGCGGACGGATCGTTTACTGCGAAGATAACCTGCAGATCCGGGTCAGCTACCAGAGCATCACTGGTCAGCTGCATGGAAACCTCTGTAGCACCCTGTCCATCCAGGTTGTTAACGATGGTGTACTTTTTGCCGCTCTCATCAAGTGCCTTGATGAAGCCGTCGAAACGCTGTACACAAGCTGAAGCACGCGGGCTGTGGAGAACGAGGATCTTTGCTCCGTCATCCATCTTCTTAGCTGCATCTTCACCTACAACATAACCTGCGTTGAAGTTATCGGAAGCGATGATAGTCTTAACCTGGCTCGGATCCGGAACCGGAGTATCAAAGTTGATAACCGGAATGTTTGCCTGCTGGCACTGCTCAAGAGCAGATCCAACTGCGTTAGAGTCAGCCGGTGCACAAAGGATAGCGTCTACGCCTGTGCTGATCAGGTTAGCGATACCGTCGTTCATGATGGACTGGTCGCCGTTTGCATCGATATCAACGAGCTCAACTTTAATGCCCTTCTCTTCGATAGCCTTTACAACACCGTCTTTAACTGCCAGCCAGAATGCGTTGTTCAGTGTAGCCGGAGCGTAACCGATCGTATAGGTGGTCTCCTCTGCGCCTGCGATCATTGCCGGAGCCATAACCATAGCTGCAACCATTAATGCACTGATAATTCTTTTCTTCATCGTTCTTCCTCCTAAGTTTTGATTTGGAGCTTTATTGCTCCGATACGTTCTCTCTGCCTGTCTATGTGCTTCACGAATTCCCGGAAATTCCTGTGCACTTCGACCGACCTGATGCTGTCATTTTAGCAACGCGTGCTTTCTTTGTCAATACTTCGATGAAACTTTCTTTCATCTTGTACATCTTGCACAATTTCAAAACTCAAAGATTGTTGCATCTTAAGACTTGCATTTTTCATGTTCGATCTTCCGTCACGCAAAAAACCGGAACTCCTTTCCAAAATTCAGATCGGAGTTCCGGTTCATTTTTCTTTTATGCTATTATTTTATGCCTCTTCTCCGGACATAACCTTCACAGCCTTAAGTGCAAGAGTCATTGCACGGCCGCAGGCAAGTCCCGGGAACAGCTCCGGATAGTTGTTTGCGAAGAAGTTTCCGGATGCATTTCCTGCTGCATACAGACCTTCGATCACATTCTTGTCCTTGTCAAGTACTTCCGTCTTCGGAGTGATCTTGACACCGTCACCTGTTGCAAGCAGGCTTGCTCCAAGCCATACACCATAGAACGGTGCTGTGCGGAGCTCAGACAGAAGATGCTGTGATTTGAAGAACTCATCATCCTCGCCGTTGTCATAGATCGTGTTGTAGCGATCGCACTGTGCAAGGAATGCCTCCTTGGACTCACCCTCGAATCCAAGCTTGTCGGCAAGCTCATCCAGAGTATCTGCCTTCATGATGATTCCGGCCTCAACATTCTCCTCCATACGCTCTGCCATCATATCCGGAAGTACACGTGTCAGAGAAGCACAGCCGAGAAGATGGAACTTCTGCCAGTCCTCTTTGAAGTTTGCATCGTAAACCTGGCAGTATACGCCGCCCTTCTGGTTGCTTGCTGCAAATACAATATCGTTGTACGGGCAGCCTTCGTTTGCAAAGCGGACACCGTCTCTGTTGACTTTCATAAACGGCTGTGTTCCCGGATTCCACTGAGAGATCGTTCCCGGGAAACTCTTGCTTCCGTCCTCTGCCACCTGATATCCGGCATCAACACCCGGAGCGACTGCTCCACGGTCGAACAGATACGGAGCCGGCTCCTTGTCCATGTCTGCACCTGCCCAGAGAGCTGCCTTGATCCCCTGTCCCTTGTTTGTTCCGAAATAGCTGTTTGCTGTGATACAGGATACTGCCATCGGTGCGAGAGCTTCCATCATCTCCGGATTACCCTCATATCCACCGGTCGTCAGAAGCACACCGTTTGCTGCATTGATCTGGATATACTCGTCATCGCTGTTCTTTACGATCGCTCCGATCACCTTATCTCCGTCTTTTACAAGCTCAACAAGGGAATGCTCAAAGTCTACATCGTAACCCTTCTTCTGGATATAATCCAGGAAGATCTCATTTCTCTGCTTATCCGCATACTCGCAGTCCTCACGCGCATTGTAATTGTGCTGGATCGGTGCATGATAATAGTTGGTTCCGTCTTCTGCAACACCCTGATCCGCTTCGAAATAGCAGTCATATCCGTACTCGTTCATGATGCCTTTGACAAACTCATGCATTGCTGCAGACTCATCGAGCCATACCTTTACGACTCTCTGATCATTTTTTCCTGAAGCATAGCGGGAAAGCTCTGTCATAGCTCTCTGGCGGTCGATCTTGCGGTCTGCTGCAAGTGCGTCAGAGGTATCAGCTGCACCATACCAGTTACGTGTATCGCATACCATCGGATTCTGCTCAACTACGCGGAAGTTCAGTCCCTTGTCTGCTGCATAAGCTGCTGCTGCCATACCAGCATTACCTGCACCCACGATCAGAATATCAGTCTCCCAGGTCTCCTTGATCTCTGTTACTTCCGGAGCCTCACCGAGCCATCCTTTGGAAGTATCCTCTGCTGCTGCCTCTGTATTCTCAGTAACAACTTCTACCGGGATCTCTCCCTTTGCCTGCTTGATGCACTTTGCAGCAGCCTTCTGTACGGCTCCGCTTGTCATGGATGCACCTGAAACCGTATCGATTTCGGATGACTGGCTGTCAAGAATTGCCTGCATCAGAGTCTCGCCTGCTGCCTGTCCGATATCCGGTGTCTCCTTGGAAAGATCCAGAACCACATCGGTGATCGCAGTCTCGCTGAATGTCATTGTCACAGTAACATCACCCATGGCACCTGTTGCGGATGCACTGTAGGTTCCTGCTGTGTATACAGCCTCGCTCGCTTTTACTCTGGAGCTGTTATTGAACCCCAGAATTCCGGATGCTGCGAAAGCCATACTGCCTGCTGCTGCACCCTTCAGAAAATCTCTTCTTGAAATAGATTTCTTCATTGTCATCTCCTCCTCTTTTTTCAGAAACTAAAAAAACCGTTACTTTCATTATACCCGGAGATGCTTTTATATGATATTTTTATAACAAATACTCTATTCGTTTTTTGCATACCTGTTACTTCAGGTATTCCAGCAGTTTTTTCAGAATCACATTTCTGTTTTCTTTTCTGTAGCAGAGTCCCAGTCTGATGTCTTCTGCTCCCTCGATCTCCAGCTCCTTCACCTGACTGCTCTCCACCAGAATACCGCCGCTCGGCGACAGGATCACTCCCTTGTTCAGCTCCAGCAGCCTCCGCGATGTCATGACATCATTCACCTTGATCAGCTGCAGCCTTTCTCTGTATGCTTCCGGAAATCCTTCTCTATACTGGGTATCATCTTCTTTGCCATTGAAATCAAAAATGATCTGTGGAATCTCTGAGAGTTCCTCCATCGTAACTGTCTCTTTCCTGCACAGAGGATGATTTTTATTCAGATATGCTCTCCTTCTGCCGCAGAACAGCGGAAGATACTCCACATCCTTTTCCATCCGATTTTCCCAGTACATAAAGCAGTCAAGTGCTCCGGTATCCAGCAGTTCATACGGCTTTGACATATCCAGGGAGATCATCTGCAGGCGCACCTCCGGATAATCCTTTTCCAGACTGGCGATCGCCCTGATCAGGCGTTCCTCGGCAAATCCGAGGATTCCGACCTTCAGTTCCTGTGACTTCATCTGAATATTCTGCACATCTCTGACTGCAGCCTCCCACAAAGCAGTCATCTTTTTGCAGTGTTTCAGAAACACTTCCCCTTCCGCCGTCAGTGTCATCTGCTTGGCTCCGCGGATCAGCAGCTTCGCGCCGACTTCCTGTTCAAGCGAACTGATGATCCTGCTGATCGACGGCTGGGACATATACAGCTCTTTTGCACTCTGAGAGAAATTCAGTGTTTTCCCGACATTTTCAAAGCATCTGATTCTGTCAATTTTCATATTCTGCGATCAACTCCGATTTCTTTTCTTAGCCTGTATTTTCACTGTCATCCATCGGTCAGAGCAGTTCCTGATAGATCTCTCTTTTGGAAACGCCTCTGTCCCTGGCCACCTGCTTCATCGCTGCCTTCTTGTCCATTCCCTGTGACAGATAGTGCTCCATATGCTCTTCCACGCTCATGCTCTCCCAGACCTGACGCGCTTCTTCCTCCAGCTCTTTCCGGCTCTTTCCCTCAATAACGATCACACACTCGCCCAGCGGCGCATGCTCTTTATAGTAGGTGAGCGCTTCAAAAAGCGTGGTCGTGAAGGCTGTCTCATGCTTTTTGGTAAGTTCCCTGCAGATCGTCGCCCTGCGTTCTCCGAGTGTCTGATGCAGTTCATCCAGTGTTTTTACCAGCCTGTGCGGAGCTTCATAGACAATGATCGTCCTGGTTTCCGTGACCAGCTCCTCCAGGATCTTCTGCCGCTCTTTCTTCTCCGACGGCAGAAAGGCCTCAAAGCAGAAGCGTCTTGTCGGCAGTCCGGACAGCGTCAGCGCTGTGATGCAGGCTGCCGGTCCCGGAAGGGAAGTCACCTCGATCCCTGCCTCATAGCAGAGTCTGACCAGGTCCTCACCCGGATCTGAAATGCCCGGAGTCCCCGCATCCGTGATCAGCGCAATATTTTTGCCCTCCTGCATCCGACGGATCAGGTCATAGGCCTTGTCTATCTTATTAAATTCATGATAGCTTGTCATCGGTGTACTGATCTCAAAGTGATTCAGCAGTTTTATGCTGTTTCGTGTATCCTCAGCAGCGATCAGATCCACCTCTTTCAATGTGCGAAGCACACGAAAGGTGATATCCTCCAGATTTCCGATCGGAGTTGCACAAAGATATAATTTGCCTGCCATAGTTTCTCCTTATCTGATTTAAAAACGGACGGACCTTCCGATCCGCCCGTTCTCTCTGTTTTCGGATCCTGTAATCTTCAGTATCCGTAGATTTCATAAATTTCTTCCGTATATCTGCCCGGCTCGCTGTAGACGATCAGCGGCTTCTCCACGGTGATCCTCGGGCGGCCGCCCTTCAGTCCCTCGATCAGCACCATGTTCGGTTCCCGGTCTGCATAAGGATAGACCAGCTGCATTCTCTTCGGCTCCAGATGGTATTCCGTCATTACATTCATGATCTCAGAAAGTCTGAACGGACGGTGCACCATGTAAAACCTTCCGCCGTCTCCCAGCAGTGCGGAGGCCTGCGATACAACATCTCTCAGAGTACACAAAACCTCATGTCTGGCGATCGCCTTCGGAAGATTTGGATTGACCAGCCCATGCTGTCCGGTCATGTACGGCGGATTTGAGGTCACCACATCAAAGGAACCCTTCCCGAAGATCGCTGAGGCTTCTTTGATATCACCCTTTACGATATCGATCCGCTCCGTCAGATCATTCAGCTGAACACTGCGTCTCGCCATATCCCAGCTCTCTTCCTGGATCTCCAGACCGGTAAAGTGCTCTCCCTTCGTCTTTGCTTCCAGAAGGATCGGAATGATTCCGGTACCTGTCCCCAGATCGACCGCTCTCTCCCCCGGCTTTACCCGGGCAAATCCTGAGAGCAGCACCGCATCCATGCCAAAACAGAAGCCGTTTGAATTCTGAATGATCCGATATCCGCTGCGCTGCAGATCATCGACTCTCTCTCCCGGTTTCAGATCGATCTTCATGCCTCTGTATCCTTGCCTGCATCCTGCTCCGGCTTTGCCATGGCATCCCAGCCGCGGTCCTTAAAACGAGGCTGCTGTCTGCGAGGGCGCTCAGCACCTCTCTCCCGGTTGTTCTCACGATTATTTTCACGATTGTTCTCGCGGTTTTTCTCACCGCGCTCCTGACGTCGTTCAAAGCTGCGCTCCTGGCGCTTTTCCTGACCTCGGTCACCGCGTCTTTCCTGACCGCGATCACCGCGGTCTGAACGTTTCTCACGCTTCTCCTGGCTGCGCTCTCCGCGGTCTGAGCGTCTTTCTCGCTTCTCCTGGCTGCGCTCTGCGCGCTCCGGATTCTTCTCCGCGTGTTTCTCGGAAGGTTTCTCCGCAGATCTCTCAGAATTCTTTTCTGTCTGCTTCTCTGACGGCTTATCCGAACGCTTCTCCGGATGCTTGTCGCTGTGCTTCTCTGCATGCTTCTCAGCAGTTTTCTCTCCGTCGCGATCCTTCTCCTTGCCTTTTCTGCGGCGAGGTTTGAAGGTCAGCTCCTCCACCTTATACTCCTGGAGCTCCTTCTCATTATCGATCTCGATCAGGACCTTGACTGTCTGGCGCAGTACATTGACACTCTGCACCTCACCCTTAAGTCCGTCGGCAGTCGTAACAAAATCACCGTTTCCGGGCAGGCGGCTGTTCAGATACTCATAGGTATCCTCCTCATTTTTCAGACAGCACATCAGACGGCCGCAGACACCTGAGATCTTGGTCGGATTCAGGGAAAGATTCTGCTCCTTCGCCATTCTGATCGATACCGGCTGGAAATCGCCGAGGTAGGTATGACAGCAGAGCGGACGACCGCAGATGCCGACACCTCCCAGGATCTTGGTCTCATCACGCACACCGATCTGACGAAGTTCGATTCGTGTCTTGAATACTACCGCAAGATCCTTGACCAGCTCACGGAAATCGATTCTTCCGTCTGCGGTGAAATAAAACAGGATCTTGCTGTTGTCGAAGGTATATTCCGCATCGATCAGCTTCATCTCCAGCTCATGCTTTGCGATTTTTTCCTTACAGATCTTAACTGCGCTGTGCTCTTTTTCACGATTGCGGCGCACACGCTCGTCATCATCCGGTGTTGCCACACGCAGCACTGCCTTCAGCGGCTGTACTACGGTCTCATCCTCGACCTCTCTGGTTCCCAGAACCACCTGGCCGTACTCTATGCCTCTTGCCGTCTCCACGATCACGTGCTCACCGCGCCGGATCTCCATGCCCTTCGGGTCAAAATAGTAGATTTTTCCGGCAGTACGGAAACGGACTCCGATTATCTTTGTCATTTACTGTTTCTCCTTTATCAACAGGAACAAAAGTTCCATCGTCAATTCAAAATTGACATTGGCGTTCAGGCGCGCCTTCGCCTTCTGTAATCCCTCCAGGACCTCTTCCACGCCTTCATAGGACATGTGGCGGGTCTGCTGCTGAATCGGGCGGATGTATTCCTTGAAAATGATGCCGTTTGCATCGTTGGTTGCTTTAAAATAGAGAACATCCCGATACCAGACTGCGAGAATATCCAGGAAATCCTGCACATCCAGCTTGAATTCGGACACAGCCTTCACCGAAGCTGTGATCTCGGAGATATCCATCTCCTTTGCATGTGTCAGCAGATGCACTGCAGCGATCTTGATCTCTGAAAAACGGTCTGACTCTGCCAGCATCACTGCTTTTCCGATATTTCCCTGTGCAAATGCCACACAGATATCTGCCTGATAATCCGGCACTTCCACATGCTCCATCAGATATGCACGCACCTGGTCATTCGGCACCGGGCGGATATTCAGCATCACGCAGCGCGACTGGATCGTCGGCAGAAGCATGGATGCATTGCTGGTCAGAAGCACGATCACTGCATAGGCAGGCGGCTCCTCCAGAGTCTTCAGCAGAGCATTCTGTGCCTGCTGGGTCATTTTCTCACATTCGTCAATGATATAGACCTTGCGCGGACTGCTGTACGGACGCACACTGACATCATTCACCACCTGATCACGGATCTCATCCACACCGATACTGTTCGGCTTTTCGTGTGTTACCTCGATGATATCCGGATGATTTCCGCTCTCTGCCTGAAGACAGGAATGGCATTTGCCACACGGACGCTCACCCTCGCCCTCACACTGAAGTGCGCGTGCGAATGTACGCGCCAGGCGCTTCTTTCCTGCTCCCTTTTCGCCGCTGAAGATATAGGCATGAGAAACCTTATTCAGCGCCATCGCATTCTGCAGATGCTCTATCGCATCCTCGTGTCCGATAATTCCGTGAAATCCTTTCATGCTCTACTCTCCTTTCTGCTCTCTGCGGATAAACTCCGCAATCTCAGCCAGACATTCACTGCGGTCTTCATTATTATAAAACCTGCGCTCGATCCCGGCGTTTCTGATGTTTTCCTCCGCATAGTCTGCGGCATCTGCCAGAAATCTGCGGCACATTTCCTCATATTTCTGATTCTGCGGCTTGCGCTCACGTTTCAGTGCCCGCTCCAGACGCAGCCCGTCTTCCACTTCTATATAGATCGGCACCACGATTCCGGCACCGTAATAGTCTCTGAGTTTCTGATAGGAAACCAGTGTTCCGATCGCCAGATAGTCTTTTTCTGACGGGTCGATCTGCTCATCTGCCACTGTAAAATATCTCCAGAGGCCGTGAATGGTATCGTAGGTCCGCAGCTCGATCACGCGGCCGGAAGCCAGCAGCCGATCCGCCTCCTTATCATTCACAAAATGATACTCACAGCCATCCGTCTCCTTTTCCCGGATCGGTCTTGTGGTATACATGATGATACGGTGCAGTTTCAGATCCTCGATCTTAAAAAGTTCTTCGTAAAGTGTGTCTTTTCCTGAGGCACTTTTCCCCATTAAATAATATATCTTCCCCATACTCCATTATCTTACACTTTGCGGCAACCAGTGTCAATTCAAAACAGATCACTGTGAGTTCCGGTTCTGGTCAAATACAAAATCAACTCATCTCCATCAATTTCATACACCAATAACCAATCAGGTGTGATATGACACTCTCGACACCCTGCATAATTACCAGACAAAACATGATCTCTGTTCTTCACCGGAAGAGGCTCTCCGGCGGCCAGCATTTTGATGATCCCTGTCAAAAGCGAGATATCATAACCGCGCTTTTTTGCCCGCCTTAAGTCTCTCTGAAATATGGTAGTCGGTCTGACATCATACATCTTCCAGTAACTCCTCCATCATCTGGTCAACATTGGAGTAAGTCTTTCCGATGCTTCGATCTGCTTTCATCCTTTTCACTTCCTCGATTGCCTCTATCGTCTCAGTGTTCGGATTTTCACCGCTGATTTCGAACGGAATGCGATACTCTCTAACTGCTTTCTTTGCGAATATATTAAATGCCGTAGTCATGTTCATACCCATATCAGCACAAAATGCTTCAAATCGACTCTTCAACTCACTGTCCATTCGGATATTGATATTAACATTTGCCATATTGATACCTCCCTTCATTTTATTATATTTTATTTAATTTTATTTACATTGTCAATATATATGTGCAAGTACAGCATTCTCATAGCCACTTGCGCAAAAAACTCCTGCGACACACTGGTACAGCACGCCGCAGGAGCAAACTCTCTCATATATCAATAGTAAGTGCGATTTACATAAGGATTATCTTCATCAATCGTCTGAACATCATACGGATACAGTTCATAGGAGGTAAATTCAAGATCATGGCACATGCTCTCCACTACCTCAAATGTTCTTGATGTTTTTGCATTCAACCGGAAATACTTGCCGTGATTCTCACTTCCGGCATCAAACATATTAGGGTCTATCGTACTGCTGCCCACGATCTTACCGGCAGCATCTCGATATACTACCATAATACCCACTGTAAAATCATATGCACCGGTATTTTTAATCGTACCCTTGTATCTCATAGATCCCAACTGATCATATGCTTTCACAGTCTTTGTCAGATCTTTACGATATCCCAAATCAAAATCATATTCAGCATCCTCCATCTCGGCTCTGACATTGGATATCGTCAGGCTGGCTATGGCCATTGCCTCCGGTCCTATCTCTGACGCCAGATAGCATTCATCAGCCGGTATTTCCTGCAATTCGTAAGTTATTTTTGCTGGTGCGTAATCTACCTTCATAACGTGACAACCGTATCCTGTTTTCCCCGGAAGCAGCCCTGCATTGAGCCATAATTTTACTTCCCGAGTATCCATCAGACTGCCCGAATCGTCGTACATACGAATCTTTACCGCAGGCTGACTTTCATATAGGTAGGTATTTTTGCTGGTATTTTTTACCTCTGTGGTAATCGTCACGAAAGTATCCTGATACTGGTACTCAACCGCTCTCCAACTGAATTCCGTGATTTCAAAGCTTGGTTTCGCTTTCTCTTTGACAGGTGCAGCCGGTTTTTCCGCAGCTTTCACAGTGACCTTACAGGAATACTTTTTGTTTTTGTAGATGGCTGTGATAACCGCTTTTCCCGCATTCTTCGCAGTGACCTTACCCTTTTTGGAGACAACTGCCACATTTTTATTGCTCGTCTTCCACTTTATTTTTCTGGATTGTGCTTTGGGCACATTCTTCAGTTTCAGAGTCACACTTTTGCCAACGGTCAGTGTCATTTTCTTTTTTCTGACCTTCGGTTTTGCTGCCGCCACGGTCATACCGGACATAACGATGCTGAGCACTAATACCAACAGCATCAATGCGAGTGCTCTTTTCCCCGATCTTCTCCTTTTCATCATCCTTTTCCCTCTTTTCCTCTGTTTTCTGGTAACTGTTCAGTTACATTTTTTGCTTTCTTTCGACAAATATTTCTATCTGTCTATGGCAAAACCGTAGCTGACAGCCAACTGCGGTTTTGAGTAAATCATGATCGTATCATGTGACTTTTATGATCACATTTCATCATCATCATCTCCGCCCTCTACTTCGAGAGCAAAAACAAAGGATGTGGACCCTTTCTTAAGCCATACATATACGTAGTCTCCACCCTCTACGCTGACCTTATTCAGTTCAGAAAGGGAATGGATCGTTTCATTGTCAAAATTATATTCTGCACGCGTCAGCTTCCAGCCTTTTTTCAGTTTCAGATCGAGTTTGCCGACAGCATCACTTTCTACTACGAAGTCGGCTATACTTTCTGCACTGTGCGGTTTGTTAAACTTTGCTGCGATATTGCTTCCGCCCACTTTAAAGCTTGCGAAAGGATTCACATATTTCACGACCTTGACGGTGATCTTCTCTGTGCGTAAAGATTTTTTCTTATTTCCTTTATAGAAATTATAGGTCAGTACTGCTTTTCCTGCCTTCTGTATCTTTACACTGACTTTGCTCTTCTTGCCTGCGGTCTTCACCTTAATGACACCCGGATTGCTGCTGGTAACGGAAACCTTGCTGTAGCTGCCTTTTTCCTCTGCGTATGTGCTGACAACATCTGCAGATGTACCGGTACGATACCATGTCTGTTTTGACTTGATGGTCTTTGCCTCTGCCTTTTTACCTGTCACCGGCAGGCAGACAAGCATGAGCACCATCAACAGCAAAATTCTCATTTGTCTTCTTGTTCGTTTCATCTCTCTCCTCCTGTTTCTTTGGTATTTTTGTATATCTTATTCTACCCCCCCCCTCGAAAATATCTGTCAATATATAATTGTTCAGAACCATGCAATTTCGGGAAAATTTTGATCGACAAGCTCGCTTATGAGCGCAAAATTTTTCTATCCAAAAATAGCTGCAGCCCGATAAGGAACTGCAGCCATTTTTTCTTGTTTCTATTTCTGTCTGGTGAAGCGAAGCTGACAAACCGGAAGTCCGTCTGCGATGGTTCCGACCAGCTCAAATTTCAGGCACGGGAACTGCTTTGCAAATTCACGGTCACCTTCCATGGTGATATCGCAGAGTCTTGCGATCTCCTCCGGAGTACGTCCCTGCTTGACCCACTCAGTCACATACGGGCAGTAGTGGAAATCGATTCCGAACTTGTCCTCAGTCTTCTCCACGACCTCCATCTCGTAGATGTCCTTGTTGTGGTCTGTTCCGAACTCATTGGCAAACTCATTGAAATCATCCGGATTCTTCATCGCTGCACGCATTGCGCAGGCATTGTCTGCACCATATTTTCCGATGGCCTTTCTTGCAAAGGAATCATCCAGTCCCAGCTTCTTTGCCTCATCGATCATGTTTGCGATCGTGCTCGCTCTTCTCGCTGAGATATCTCTCATACCATCCACACCATAGTTGGAAATCGTCGGTTTGTTGTTCTCAAATGCCATTGTTCTCTCTCCCTTATATACAGTATTCTACGTAATCTCCGAGCAGTGATTTCAGGAATCGGATCGTCCGCTCATCCTTCGGTCTCTCCAGCACCTCCTTCGGTGCTCCCTGCTCTACGATAACTCCGCCTTCCATATAGACCACTCGGTCTGCGACATCTCTTGCAAATGCGATCTCATGTGTTACCACGATCATGGTGATTCCGGTACTTGCGACCGCCCTCATGGTTGCGAGCACCTCTCCCACCAGCTCCGGATCCAGAGCGGAGGTCGGCTCGTCAAACAGGATCACCTTCGGATTCAGCGCCAGCGCCCTGCAGATTCCTACCCTCTGCTGCTGTCCGCCGGAGAGCTGTGCAGGATACGCATTGGCACGGTCTGCCAGATTTACCTTCTCTAGAAGTTCCATCGCGGTCCGGCGCGCATCCTCTTTTGCGACTCCGCGCACTCTGGTGAGACCTTCCGTGATATTTCCGAGAACCGTGCGGTTCTTAAACAGGTTATAGTGCTGGAACACCATACCCGTCTTTTTTCTCAGTTCCAGGACTTCCTTATGCTTTGCTTTCTTCGCTTCAAGCGTCAGTCCGTCCACAGTAATGCTGCCTTCGTCTGCCGGTCCGAGAAAATTGATCGTTCGAAGCAGTGTCGTCTTTCCGGAACCGGACGGTCCCAGGATAACAACGACCTCTCCTTCCGCCACAGACAGGTCTACTCCATTCAGGATCTGCTTGCCTCCCAGCTCTTTTTTGATACCTTTCAGTTCTACCATCCTCTGATTCGACCCTTTCTTCTTCGTCTGCGGATACTCTACACCGCCTTTACTTCACCTCTGTAGCGGCTCATTCTCCGGTTCAGATACAGAAGTCCTCTCTCAACAACAATACATACGATCCAGTAGATGCCTGCCGCTACCAGATATCCCTCCAGGATCGCGTAATTCACTGCTGTGGAAGCACGCGCCGTGGAGAGCAGTTCAAATACATTTACAACCGAAGCCAGGCTGGTTGCTTTCAACAGCCACATGAAATAGTTGGCCAGATTCGGCAGTGCAATGACCACCGCCTGCGGAATAATGATGAAGATATGCGCCTTCCAGACGCCCATTCCGATAGAGTATGCAGCCTCCAGCTGCTCTCTCTCAACTGCCCTGTAGGAAGATACCACCACGTCAGTCAGATATGCTCCGTAGTTGAATGCGAATGCCACCACGGCAAAGGCGAAGTAGGACGGATGCTTCTGATCATAATGATATCCCAGGAATCCCTCAAACATTCTCAGAATATAAGGTAAGGCATAGTAGCAGAACAAAAGCTGTACGATCAGCGGGATTCCTTTAATAAAAGTATTCAGTGCGATCACCAGATGATACACCACCGGAACTTTCTTTAAAATGAAGATTCCGAAAATGGCTGCCACCACCAGTGCAAAAAACAGCGATATGAAGGTCAGCTCCAGTGTTACCGGCAATGCTTTCAGGACTACCGGAATATCTTCGAGCATAAATTTGTAATTCAGATTCATGCGATACCCCTTTCATGTCTTGAAAAGAATGCTGTCAGCCAGTTGAAGATCACCTCTATCGCTACATTTATCAGGAAATAGATGACTGCCGCTGCCAGCAGGATCCAGATCTGACCGTATCCTCTGTGCTGTGCAATGATCTTGTCTGCTCTTCCCATGACGTCCACTACTCCGATCACATACGCAACCGCTGTGCCCTTGAGCAGGTCTATCTCCAGATTTTTCAGATTCGGCAGCGCGATCTGCATCGTCAGCGGTGCAGTCACATGCCAGAAACACTGCCATCTGCTGTATCCGATGGAATATCCTGCCTCGATCTGATTTTTATCGATTGCCTCATAGGCACCTCTCATCGCCTCTGAAACGAAGCTCGAAAAGTTGCAGCAGGTGGCGATCAGATAAAAGATACCGGCATCCCATCGGTTGATGTTGATTCCAAACGGTTCAAACAGCTTTGGCAGTCCGAAGAACACCAGGTAGATCTGAACCAGTCCCGGTGTTCCTCGAAAGAAGGATACAAACAGAGATACCAGATAATATAAAATATTCTTTTTTCCAACTCTCACTGCACAGATCAGTGCTCCGAGAATCAGAGCCACGACCGTCGGTATCATGAAATAGATCAGAGTGATCGGTATGTATTCCACCAGTACCGGCAGTGACTCAGCAAAGAGCTCATGGCCTCTCCACATGCATCCATCCTCCAAAGTTGATTTATTTATTTCAGGCCAAGCTCCTCAGCTACTGCGAAGTTGTCCTCGCCGAAGAATTCTTTTGTCAGTGCTCCAAGGGTACCGTCATCGGTCAGTGCCTTGATTGCCTCGTTCACTGCTGCCTGAAGCTCCTCTTTGTCCTTGTTGATCAGGAATGCGGTATCGCGTCCGTCTACACGGTCGGTGATCTTCAGATCATCATATCCTGTCTCCTCCAGAATAGCCTCTGCCTGCTCTCTGGAAAGGTAAGCTGCATCGTAAACGCCATCCTCTACACCGGTGATCTCATCTGCCATTGCGCCTGATGCTGCCAGCGGCTCGAAGTCGATCTCAACATCCGGATGATTTGTCATCCAGTCATTCAGTGCTACGGCACGTCCGTCGGTTCCAACGATGGAAGCGATGCTCTTTCCGGACATATCCTCCAGTGTCTCGACCTCAGAATCAGCCTTAACTACCAGATTCATGAAGAAGTAGTTGTACGGCTCAGATACCAGGAATGCCTCCTCACGTGCCGGTGTACGGAATTTGCATCCGGAATCCAGATCGTATTTGCCGTTTGTGGTTCCTGCGAGTGCTGTCTCATAATCCAGTACCTGGTAGTTGAAGCTCCAGTCCTCAAGATAGTCATCGATCAGCTTCAGTACCTCGTACTCATAGCCGGCCGGCTCTCCGTTTTCATCCTCATAGGTGTACGGTGCATTCTCTGCCTCCAGTACGATCTCAGCTTCCTTCACATCCTCAGCTAAAACAGTGCTTCCTGCCTGAGCGGAAACTGCAAGTGCAGCAGTAATGATCACGTATTTCGCAAGTCTTTTCTTCATAATGTCTCTCCTTCTCTGCTATTCCTATTTTTCCTACAAAGTTAATATGTTTTATAAGATACCCCATTTCACCTATTTGGTCAATAGGTTTTATCGTGATTTATTATTGCTAAAATTTATATCCTGCTATCAACATTGCTTATATGTGTCAGTTTTTGTCATAACCTGCCTGTATATTTCCCAAAATCACCTTGGTATTCTCTATTCCGGCATGCTATACTGAGAATTCCTACATTATTCAGAAATCATGTTTATAAGGAGAGATTATTTGCTATGTACCAGTTTATGACTCCGGACCAGGCTGCCGGCCTGATCAATGATTCCGATGTGATCTGTGTCAATTCCTTTGTCGGAATCGAAAATCCTGTGGCTCTTCACGAGGCGATCTTCCGCCGCTTTCAGAAGGAACAGTCCCCGAAACACCTTACCATGGTCTCCAGTGCCGGCTTTGGCATCTGGAATGAGGAGGGCAATGCCGAAAGCTATATCCGCGAAGGCGCTGTGGACAAACTGATCTGTGGTCATTTCGGAGCCATGCTCGGCACCAAAAAGCTTGTACTGGAGGATCGGTTTGAAGCCTACAATCTTCCTCTCGGCTGCATCTCCCATGCGATCCGTGCACAGGCGGGCGGTCTGCCGGGTGCCCTGTCCAAGGTAGGTCTGGATATCTTTGTCGATCCTGAGATCGACGGTCCTGCCATCAACAACATCTCTCATGACACCAGTCTGGTAAAGCATGTGACGGTAGACGGCGAGGATTTTCTCTACTACACCCTGCCAAAGCTCACTGTGGCGCTGATCAAGGGTACTGCTGCCGACCGCAAAGGAAATATCTCCTTCGATGATATGTATCTCTCCGGAGATGCACTCTCCATCTGTCAGGCGGTAAAGGCCAACCACGGAAAGGTCATCGTGCAGGTGGACCGTGTCGTCAGCACCGCCTCCCGCCCGCGTAATACCATTATCCCGGGCTGCTTTGTTGATGCAATCGTGCAGGTGGATCCTATTCCACGCCACGCCGCATACGAATCTCTGACCGGAAGCTTTGATATCCCGTACTCTCAGTGGCAGGACTGGAACGAGATGCTCGCCACTCTGACCTCCACCAAGCCGGAAACCGACGTCGCAGGCCGTATCATCGGAAAGCGTGCGACCAAAGAGCTTCATCCGGAGGACATCGTCAATATCGGCATCGGTATTCCGGAGAACATCTCCCGCTATGCCAGAAAGACCGGCATCCTTGATGAGATCACACTGACTGTCGAGTCCGGCGGAATCGGCGGCTTCCCCGCCTCCGGAACGGTATTCGGCGCCATGATCGGTGCAACCTGCATGATCGATATGGCGAACCAGTTTGATCTCTACAACAACGGCGGTCTGGACATCTGCTTCATGGGTGCTCTGGAGGTCGATCGTTTCGGAAATGTCAATTCCCACAGAGGACCGGGTGCCTTTGCCGGAATCGGAGGATTTGCAAATATCACCTCCCGCACACCGAATGTAGTCTTCTGTATGACCTTCAACACGAAAGGTCTGAGAGTAACCCGCCAGCACGATGTTGTCTCCATTCACGAAAATGGATCCATTCCAAAGTTTGTGGATAAGGTGCGCAGCATCAGTTTCTCCGCAAAGCGGGCTCTGAAAAACGGCCAGCGCGTGCTCTATGTCACAGAGCGCTGTGTCTTCGATCTGACGCCGAACGGCCTGCGGCTTCTTGAAGTCTATCCGGGCATTGACCGCCAGAAGGATATCCTGGATCTGCTGCCGTTCCCGGTAGAGACCGCCTGAAAACAAAAAACGTCCACCGGACGTTGTATTTGCATGCCTGGCAGCAGAATGAAGGTCCACCGAACCTTCGCTTGTATACTGGGCATGCAAAAAATCGGTCAGGAAACGAAAAAGTGTTTCCAGACCGGCACAAATTTCATATAATATATGATATATGATGCCTGTTCAGAACCATGTAATTTCGGATAGATTTTGTGCTCAAGCTTGCTTGTTGGCACAAAATTTCATTCAAGATGGGCTCTGAACAGTAATTACATTAGAAAGGATGAATAACCATGGGTGTACAGTCAATTGATGCCGAGGACGATCAGTTTGCTTATCGCTATGATACACAGCTCCTGATCGATCGCCGCGATAAAGATCTCGATGAGGATGAGATCGCAGATTATATCACAGAACATTTCGAGGGCAACAGCCTGATCGCTGCCGGAGATGAGGATCTCGTAAAGATCCACTTCCACACAAATGAGCCCTGGAAGCTGCTGGAGTACTGCAGCTCCATCGGTGAGATCTACGATATCGTAGTGGAAGATATGATCCGCCAGGCTGCAGGTCTGCAGGGTTGATCCGATTTCCCGAAAGTTGACCTGAAATCAAAAACTGAGTTTCAGGTCAAGAAAATTCTTGAAAATCATTGACCCAGAATTAAAAAGTAGAAATCCGGTCAAGAATATACCCAGAAACGCTTGACCTGAAATTGAAAAATGAAATTCAGGTCAAAAATATACCTGGAAACGCTTGACCTGAAATCGAAAAATGGAATCCAGATCAAGAAAGTCAGGCAAGGAATTGACCTATATCAAGGAAATCAGAGAACAGGTCACATAATTTCGGTGGATAATTGACCCATAGCGAGAAAATGTGCAAATGGGTCAATGAAATTCAGTCCAAAATTGCAATAACAAGTTGCACACTTTTGCTCCACACCACACCTGTGG
>JAUNAF010000035.1 GCA_030527715.1 Eubacteriales bacterium | reverse complement strand
GCTTATGCGAGACCAGATGGCCTTTTCTCATGGGGTGTTTATTTCACAGCCCCTTCTTTGGACATTTAGGATATATGTATCATAATCAGATGATTATTTTACCTGACTGAGGGCATCATTGACTGCTTCAATAATTCCCTTGGTGGTGCGTGTTGCACCGGAGATCATATCTACCTCAGTGGACTGAGTATCTACGATTCTCTGACCGACTTCCTGTAATGCTCCGTCTGCAATACCCGGAGTCTCCATGTTGCTTACGACTTCAACATTTGCGATCTTTTCGCCGTCCATGGTTACACGAACCTTGATCTCGCTGACACCGTAACCGGTTCCGATGTACTGGTTCTCACCGCACTCGATCTCTTTCTCGGTTACCTCTGCAACATACGGTGCAGGCTGCTCAGCTTCTGTCAGAACGATCGGAGCCTCCTCGATCTTAGCTGCCATCAGACTCTTGACAGCGGTACGTCCGGTAACGATACACTCTGCAAGGTTGCCGGCACCCTGGTATTTGCTGGAATAGAAGCTTCCGATCTCACTTGCGGAGTACAGACCCGGGATCGGCTCACGGTCAGTATTGAGAACCTCGCAGGCAGTGTTACGTGCCGGACCGCCCTGGGTGTTGATGAATGCCGGAGTCAGCGGGAATGCATAGTACGGACCCTCGCCGAATGCATGGAGGTACTCCTCCTGACGGCCGAGCGGATCTACGCCGTTTTCGCAGGCGGTATTCCAGTCAGCGATTCCCTGAACCAGTCCTTCTGCCGGTACACCGATCTTCTCAGCAAGCTCCTCTAAGGTATCTCCCTTCAGGATCCATTCTTCCTCGATCTCTTTCTCCATACCGTCGCTCCATACTCTGTACAGCGGACGCTCCAGACGTGCCTTCTCGTCGAATACACAGAAAGCCGGAAGAGAGATCGGCACACGGATGAACAGACCGTGGAACATTACGTGACCATGCTTCAGCATGGTGGTCTCGGACATGAAACGTGTTCCGTCTGCACCTACGAATACTGCACTGGTATCCTTGACGAAGTTTGCCTTGCCGGTACCCATAAGCTGACGGTATGCATAGCCGGTTCTCGGATTCTTGAACTCAAGGAACGGACCGGAGGTGGCGCTCATATGCCAGAGATCAGCTCCGCACTTCTGAGCCATCTTGATCACTTCACCGGTATTGTAATGACTTCCGAGCGGGATCGCATACGGGAGCTGTACATAGTCCTGGATCATCTCATTGTTTGCTTCGAATCCGCCTGCTGCAAGGATGACACCCTTGGATGCTCTCAGATTCAGCTCCTCACCGTCGTGCTGTACCTTGACACCGAGGACTCTCTTGGTGAACGGATCCTGGATCAGATCCAGACACGGAGAATTGAACCAGATCTCCAGATTCTCATCGCGGCGGCTGAAAGCTGCACGTCTGAGTACCGGCCAGAAGTTGTAGTTGTCGCCGGTGTAAACCTTGTAAACAACGTCGGAATTTACGAAATCCGGATACTCCGGCTCGTTTTTCAGTTCATAATTCTGTCCGCCGATGGACTCGAACCAGCTGAGGGTATCTGTGAAACCGTCTACCAGATACTCAATGATCTCATCACTCATGTTATCGGTATACAGTCCGCGGACTTCCTTCATATACTCAACCATTTTCTCTTTGTCTTCTTTATTTACATGCAGAAAACGCTGTGAGCTGTAGTGGGTATTTCCGCCGTCCAGACCCTGCGGTGCCTTCTCGATGACGATCGTCTTCAGACCCTGGTCATGAGCCTCGATCGCTGCGGTAGCACCTGCTCCGCCGAAGCCGATGATAACAGTGTCATAGACAGCGTTCCACGCGATGGTATCTTCAAAAAGAATGCCGTTCTCCTTGTTCTCTTCTGCGCTCACTGCAAATTTCGGAAGAGCAGCGGAGAGTGCCAGACCGGCGGCACCTGCAGAAAAACCTTTGAGAAACTGACGACGTGACATATTTGAGTCTTTCATGATATTCCTCCTTAAAACATAACTGTTATTTTCTCTCTGAACTTATGGGCAGAGTATAGCAGAAAGAAAGCAGGAGAGTGTATTTTTTCCAGATTGTGAAAAAAATGTCTTTGGATATTTGTCATAATCGATATTTTGGTTATAATAGGAACATAGTAAGAGCGAAGAAAAGGAATCACAGCTATGGAATACGGAAAACTTTATACGATCCTGCTGAGTACCGTGGTCAGCGAAAAGCAGTCGTCCGTGAATCAGCAGATCGCAAAATATATTCTGGACAATCTGAGTCATCCGGAGGAGATCAGCGTAAAGAATATTTCGGCAAACTGTCATGTGGGAAATGCGACGATCTCCAGATTCTGCAGAGAGATCGGTCTGCAGGACTTTTTTGAACTGAAGGATCTGATCAGTGACTGTAAATATCAGGCGGAATATCACGAAGCACAGGATTTTCGAACCAGGGTCAGAGGCTATCGGGATTCCATTGCAGTCGGTGTAAACATGGTGATGGATTCTGTGAAAGAGCAGGAGATCTTGGAACTGTGCAGAGAGATCCATGACTGTAAAAAGGTCGCCGTATTTGGATGGCTGAAGTCAGAGGCGGCTGCCTGGGTACTGCAGATGGAGCTGGCAGCTTTGGGCAAGAATGTCTATACGGCGATTTCCCACCGTCAGCAGATGGAGTACCTGAAGCAGGCGGACGAGGATGATCTGATAGTGATCCTGAGTTATCGGGGCATCTATTTTGAATATTTTTCAGATCCCGAGCTGCATAACTATATGAAAAAACCGCGCATCTGTTTTGTGACAGGATCTGAGGAGGCGGTACCGGCGGGAGCAGACCGCATCCTGCGCTTTCATTCAGATTTCAGCCAGAACAGCCACCCCTACCAACTGCTGTTTTTCTGCAATATCATATCCAGAGAATATGCCAGACTTTACCGGAAAAACTGAGCAGGCAGTTTTTTGTTGCGCAGGGCAGACTTTCTGATATAATGGTAAGAGATTTTTGGAAAGGAAAGAACAGATTCCGAAGATGGCGATCAATGTATATATCTTAAAGAATTCTATCGTGAAATCATCCGTAAAAGAATATCAGAAGATGAAAGCAGAGCTGAAAGAACAGAAGCGGATGGTGAGACAGCAGACAAAGCAGAAGCAGCAGGGAAAGACGGAAAAGCTGCAGGAGAAACAGGAGTCTGAATTTACAACAGAGTCGGTAAAGATGAAAAAAGATCTTCGTACAGTCTTTGTTGCAGATTCAGAGTCTGCGGATCAGGCACTGGCACTCGCAGGGATCTCCTATGAGGGAGAAGTCAATCTTGAGGATATCGAGTTCTGCAAGGTGGAGGCTCAGCAGAAATGTCTCTGCGGAACGCTGCATATTCCGAAGCTGAGAGATCCGGCGGGACCGAAAATCATGATGTACTTTTTTGTGAACCGGAAAAACATCGTGATCGTGGATGACAATGGATTTGCGGAAAAAATTATCCGCCGCATCATCGCCAGCAGAACCAAGCCGGGACAGAGCCGTGAAAAATTTCTCTATAATTTCTGTGTGAAATTCATGGATCAGGATCTGGATAATCTGGGTCGCTACGGTCAGAAGATCATGCAGATCGAGGAAGATATCAATGACGGAGAGCTGGAGGAGGTTACGGAGAAAATCGCTCAGCTGAGAAAGGAGCTCCTGATACTGAGAGAGTACTATGATGAGCTTCATGACTTCGGAAAACAGCTTGAGGAAAATGAAAACCGCTTCTTTTCCGGAAAAAACCTGGAATATTTCGGTATCATTTCCGACCGTGCCGACCGACTGATGGGACGCACCATGTACCTGCTGGATTACATCGGGCAGATTCGAGAGACCTATCAGGGAAAAGTGTCAGAGCAGCAGAACAAAAATATGGAGTTCCTGACCATCATATCGACGATCTTCTTCCCGCTGACGTTGATCACCGGATGGTACGGAATGAACTTTGACAATATGCCTGAGCTGGCGAACGGATATCCCGGAGTGATCATTTTAAGTCTTCTGGTCATCGGAATCATTATCTTTATATTTAAGAAGCGAAAAATTTTCTGATATGGAATATCAGTGAAAGGGGGCTGCAGTGCTTGCAGTCCCCCTTTTTCGCGAGTTCTTTCAGATATCAAGTTCCGGCGGTTCATCCAGATGTTCCGATACATATTTCCCGTTTTTCTTTCTCTGACGGACACATTCGGTCAGCAGATACTCGATCTGACCGTTGACGGATCGGAAATCATCCTCTGCCCAGGCTGCTATGGCATCATAAAGCTTTGCTGAGAGTCGGAGAGGAACCTGTTTCTTTGGCTCAGCCATCAGTAAAGGCTCCCTGAATTGACGATCGGCTGTGCATCATGATTGCCGCAGAGAACAACGAGGAGATTGGATACCATAGCAGCTTTGCGCTCCTCATCCAGTTCCACGACATTATTTTCATTGAGTCGCTCCAGCGCCATCTCCACCATGCCGACAGCACCGTCGACGATCATCTTTCGTGCATCGATGATGGCACTTGCCTGCTGACGCTGCAGCATTACAGCTGCGATCTCCGGTGCGTAGGCGAGGTAAGTGATGCGCGCCTCGATGATCTCAAGACCTGCCTCGCTGACTTTGGACTGGATCTCTTCACGGATCCGGTTGGCTACGAGTTCGCTGGAACCGCGCAGGCTGCCGTCATCGGCGATGCCGTCTCCGGTCGTATCCACGTTCGGTGCAACATCGTACGGATAGAGGCGGACAATGTTTCGCAGAGCAACATCGCACTGCAGGGAAAGATATTCCTTGTAATTGTCCACATTGAAGACTGCCTTTGCGGTATCAACCACCTGCCAGGTGACAGCGATACCGATCTCGATCGGATTTCCCAGACAGTCATTGATCTTCTGACGGCTGTTGTTCAGAGTCATCACCTTCAGAGAGATCTTCTTGTTGGCAGATTCCTGCTCGGTACTGATTCCAGTGGAAGAGATGGTCAGAAATCCTTTTTTTGCAGAGGAGTCAACATCTGCACTCTGACTGAGCTTCGTCTTTGCCGCAGGATTGACCGCGGTAGCGAAAGGATTGACAAAATAGAAGCCAGCTTCCTTTAAGGTACCGATGTAATTGCCAAAGAGTGTGAGTACGAGTGCCTCCTGAGGTTTTAACACCTTCAGTCCGCAGAACGGGATCCAGGAGATACAGGTAACGACGATACCGACGATCATCAGACTCGGATTTCCGGTAAATTCAAGCAGAAAGGCACCGCCGATGATCGCTCCGATACCGGCGAGGCACAGCAGCAGTGTGGCAAGCATGACAGCCATACCATTCTTTTTTGTAGATAAAATGATCTCTTTCATAGGTAACCTCCTTTTGATATTCGAGTGATATCATTATGATATCATCAAAATAAAAATTGTCAAGATATTTCGGAGCGAAAGTGCTATACTGAAAAACAGGTTGTGGAAACAGCGGGAATGGAGAGAATGGTATGGATATTGCAGTATATGGAAAGGGCGGAATCGGCAAGTCCACGGTCAGTGCAAATCTGTCGGCGGCGCTTGCCGGGAGCGGCGCGCGGGTGATGCAGATCGGCTGTGATCCGAAACATGATTCGACGAGGCTGCTCATGCATGGGGAGTCACTGCCGACGGTTCTGGAATATTTGAGAACGGTCGGTAAGGAGAACGGAGAACTCTCAGAGATCCTGAAAGAGGGAAGCTTTGGCGTGGGCTGCATCGAGGCGGGCGGACCGCGGCCGGGAGTCGGCTGTGCGGGAAGAGGCATCATCTCAGCGTTTGAGTTCCTTGACCGGCATCGCGCGAGAGAAGGATATGATGTCACCGTCTACGATGTGCTGGGCGATGTCGTCTGCGGAGGCTTTGCAGTGCCGGTGCGGAGAGAATATGCCGACGCAGTGTTTCTGGTGACCAGCGGAGAATTCATGGCGCTCTATGCTGCCAATAATATTCTTCGCGGAATCAGAAACTTTGACGGTGATAAATATCAGAGAGTGGCAGGGATCATCTATAATGAACGGCTTCTTGAGGACGAGGATGGTCGTGTCCGCAGATTTGCGGAAGCAGTCGGGCTTCCGATCTGTGCGAAGGTACCGAGAAGCAGTTCCTTTGCACGGGCAGAGCAGCAAAACAGGACACTGATGGAGCTGGAGGACTGTCAGGCAGAGCAGGAGATCTTCCGTGGGCTGGCAGGGCAGATCTCAGATGAAATGAGGCTTTATGAGGCCAGACCGCTGTCGGATGAGGAACTGGAGCGTGTGGTTCTGTCCAAAGAGCAGTCGGAATCGGCAGCAGGAAATGGGACAGCTAAAGTTTTTCAGCGAGAAGATCGATCGGAACAGTGTCTGCAGGAGAGACAGCCAGAGAGGAGAGAGGCAGAGTCAGAGCGACCGCAGGCAGAGCGGCCGCCGCTCTACGGCTGTGCCTTCAACGGCGCGGCTACTGCGGCAGTGAATCTGACGGATGCGCTCGTGATCGTGCATTCTCCGAGAGCCTGTGCCTTCTATACCTGGCAGAATATCAGCTCGCCGGGAAGAAAAAATCTCTACAACAGAGGGATCCTGATGCCTTCTGCCATCAGTCCGCATCTGGAATGTACGGATATGAAGCAGGAGGATGTTGTATTCGGAGGGATGGACCGCCTTCGCACCGCTGTGAGAGAGGCAATGAAGAGAGGCCCGAAAGCGATCATAGTGATCAGTTCCTGCGTCAGCGGAATCATCGGAGATGATATCCGACAGCTGGAGGAGTGGTCCACGGAAGAACTTCCGGTGATCACGATTCCTGCGGACGGAGATATTGCGGGAGATTATATGGAAGGAATCCGTCTGTGTCTGCATACGATCGCCGGAAAGCTGATAGACCGTTCTGTCGCACCCCAGGAGAACTGTGTCAATCTGATCGGAGAAGCGGGAGTCGGAAACAACCGTGCCTCCAATTATCGGATCTTTCAAAACTGGATGCAGAAACTGGGCATTCGGGTGAACTGCAGATTTCTGGGCGGAGCAAAACGTGAGGAGGTCAATGGATTTCTTCGTGCGCCGCTGAACCTTCTGGCGGCGGATACGGCAGATAACAGAGAACTGAAGGACTGGCTGACAGAACAGTATGGCTGCCGTTTTCTGGAAGGAGCACTTCCGGTCGGTGCAGCGGCTGCAGAGCGGTGGCTGCGAAAGCTTGGAGTATTTTTTGACTGTGAAGAACAGGCTGAGGCACTGATCAGCGGGCAGATGGAAGCCTATCAGCGTGAGATTGAGGCATTGAGACCGCAGCTTGCGGGAAAACGGGTCTTTCTGACGACGATCAATGTAAATCTGGACTGGCTGCTGAGTGTTCTTGTTGACCTTGGCATGGAGGTCTGCTTTATCGGCGTGCTGAATTATCTGCGCCAGACCGTAAAAGTATCGGATCATCCTGAAAAATATCCGATCGATGAGGCGTTTAACGGGGACAGGACGGAGGAACTGCTGGCAGATCTGAAGCCGGACATCGTCGTCGCAAATTATGCGACACAGAAAAACAGCGATGCTTATCTGGTGGATGCACTGCCGATGACGCCGGCGATCGGTTTTACGGCAGGGATCGAGGTCGCAAAGCGGTGGGCACAGCTGCTGCGGTATCAGAGAAAAGGAGGATGGATGGATGACAGAGCTCTCTTCGAGAAATATTTCTCCTGACGGGATCACCGGAATGATCCTTGCACTGGACGGCATCAAAAATACAGTCGTACTGTTAAACGGACCGATGGGATGCAAATTCTATCACAGCACGACTTCGCAGTTTCTGACGGTCCGTCCGCCGATGTATCTGCCGTCTGAGGATGGCAGCGGACGAACTCCGGTCAATTATAATTTCCTTAATAAGTGGTTTTTTCGCCAGTCCAGAGTACCGTGTACCTATCTGGATGGGGAAGATTACGTCTACGGCACTACAGAAAAGGTGCGGGAGGCACTGCTTTATCTGAAGGAGCAGGTGGCATTTGATCTGCTGGCGGTCGTAAATTCTCCGGGGGCATCGCTGATCGGTGATCATCTGGCGGAAACGGCGGCAGAGGTGCTGCCGGAGACGAAAACCATCGTGCTGGAGTCGCCCGGATATTCCACAGGATTTGCATTTGGATACGAAACAGCTTTTCGAAATCTTGCAGAACAGCTGACACTTCCGGCACCGACAGAAAAGCGCAGCAGAAAGCGGGTGAATCTTCTGGGACTCTCGCTCTGGCAGAGATACTGGATCGGAGATATCGAGGAACTGAAACGTCTGTTTGAGCTCTGTAATATTGAGGTCGGCTGCTGTGTGTTTGCAGAAAATACGGTGGAAGAGCTTGCCATGCTGCGCGATGCGGATCTGAATGTCGTTCTGTATCCGGAGATGGCTTCGGATACAGCCAGGTATCTGAAGGAGCGCTATGGTGTGCCGTACTATCTCTGTCCGGTACTTCCGGTTGGCTTTTTTGCTGTGGAACAGATATTTTCAGAGATCGCCGGACTGCTTGGCGAGGATGCAGGGCCGCTGATGGAGGAAAGCGAGCGTTCCAGAGCCTTTGCATGGAGCAAGCTTGACAGCTTTCACCAGCTCTGCGGACTGCCGAACGGCGCCCTGTATGCGATCGAGGGGACTGCCAGCCAGGTGATCTCATATGCGAAGTTCTTTTCCGAATATCTGGGTATGATACCGGAAACTCTTGAAGTGACGGATGGAATGGACGGACAGAAGAGAGAGGCACTTCTGAAGCTGTCTGAACAGTATGGAATCGACGGAAAAGTGAAAACGGAGATGCTGCAGAGTCGTGCAGATCTGGTATTTGGCGAGGCAAATACGATCGCCGCGCTGAAACTTGGCAGCCATCCGTTCACCGGGATCGAGATCAGTCAGCCGGGAATGGGCTACATCGATCTGATTCCGAAAACTCAGATGGGGATCCGCGGAACACTGTTTCTGATCGAGCAGGTGCTGAACGGTCTGCAGGCGATCTGACGGAGTGACTATACCATTTGGTACATAAAAGTGCACAAAAATCATAAGCAAAATTTGGTAATAACGTAAAAAAACGAAAAACGATCATAAAAAAACAAAACATTCATATAAAACGATTGAACCATTCATAAAATGATGATAATATGTTTCCAGCACAACAGAGCTCAAAGAAAAAAAAGGAGGGTGTTTTTATGAGCAAGGTTGAAGAAATTACCAGGGACAGTTGGATCATGTCTACTTTCCCGGAATGGGGCACTTGGCTGGTTGAGGACATCGAGAATGCTGTCGTAGAGCCGGGCAATGTATCCATGTGGTGGCTGGGATGTACCGGTATCTGGTTCAAGACTCCGGGCGGTGCAAACATTTCCATCGATCTCTGGTGCGGAAACGGTAAGAGAACACACGGAGACGGCAAAATGAAGCCGGGTCATCAGATGGCAAACATGTGCGGTGGACGCATGATGCAGCCGAACCTGAGAAACGTTCCGTTCGTGATCGATCCGTTCGCATTCAAGCAGGTAGATGCAGTTCTGGCTACTCATTACCATCAGGATCATATGTCTGCAGAGTGGGCAGCACATGTCATCCAGAGCGGTATGACAACCACAGATGAGAACGGCAATACCATCCCGGTTCCGTTCATCGGACCGAAGAAGTCTGTTGAGACCTGGATGAAGTGGGGCGTTCCGGCAGACAGATGCATCACCGTTAAGCCGGGTGATGTGATCAAGATCAAGGATCTCGAGATCGTAGCACTGGATTCCTTCGACAGAACCTGTATCGTAACTACAGATTCTACCGGTGAGGACCGCGAAGAGCTGACAGGCGTATGCCCGACAGATATGGATGACAAGGCTGTTAACTACCTGGTTAAGACTCCGGGCGGAAACATCTATCATTCCGGAGATTCTCATTTCTCCATCTACTTCGCTAAGCACGGAAAAGACTACGATATCGACGTTGCTTTCGGTTCCTTCGGTGAGAACCCGGTAGGTATGCAGGATAAGATGACTTCTATCGATATCCTTCGTATGGCTGAGAACCTTAAGTGTAAGGTCGTAGCTCCGATCCACTGGGATGTATGGACCAACTTCCAGGCTGACTGTGAAGAGATCCGTCTGCTCTATGATTTCAAGAAGGATCGCAACGAGTACAAGTTCCATCCGTTCTTCTGGCAGGTAGGCGGAAAGTATACCTATCCGCAGGACAAGGATAAGATCTACTACCACCACAGAAGAGGATTCGAGGACTGCTTCGAGCATCCGCAGAACATTCCGTATCGTTCCTGCCTGTAATCAATAAAGATTGGGGAGAAAAACCTATGTTAAAAACATTTGTTGAACAGAATCATTATAAATTTGCCAAGAGTGCAGCTGATTGGAAAGAGGCAGTACGCATGAGCTGTGAGACTCTTGAGGCTGACGGCACGATCGAGGCAAATTATAAGGAAGACATCATTGCGTGTCTGGAAAAATACGGTCCTTATATCGTAATCGCACCGATGGTAGCTATGCCGCACTCCCAGGAGGGCGCTACCGGTGTAAACAAGACAGCGATCGGCTTCATGAAACTTGAGGAGCCGGTAAGCTTCGATCCGGAAGATCCGGAAAAGGACGCTGTATTATTCTTCACCCTTGCTTCCTGTAATCCGGATCAGCATCTGGAGAACATGGCAAAGCTGGCTGAGATGATCATGAACGAGGATCTGCTTGAGGATCTGAAGAAGGCACAGGGACCGGAAGATCTCCTTGCTCTTCATGAGAAATATCAGCTTGGTTAATTGAAAGAGCTATTTTAGAGAGGACATCAGTTATGAATATCTTATTAAATGTTTGGAGCTATTTTGCGACCAACATCCTTCAGAAGCCGGCATTCATGATCGGTCTGATCGTTATGATTGGTTATATTCTTCTGAGAAAACCGTGGTATGATGTACTTGCAGGTGTGATCAAGGCAATTGTTGGTTACATGATCCTGGCAGCCGGTTCTTCAGGACTGGTAAGCAACTTCCGTCCGGTACTGGTTGGTCTGAAAGACAAGTTCAACCTTGACGCTATGGTAATCGATCCGTATTTCGGACAGAACGCAGTTACCGCAGGTGTAGAGGAAGTATTCGGTAAGGGATTCGGCGATGCTATGATTCTTCTGCTGATCGCTTTCATCGTAAACATCCTTCTGGTTCGTTTTTCCAAGTACACAAAGCTTCGTGCTCTGTTCACCACAGGTCACGTACAGGTGCAGCAGGCAGCTACCGCTTACTGGCTGATCATGTTCGCACTTCCGGGTCTTCTGACTCACAACTTACTGCTGATCGTTGTTATGGCTGTTATCCTTGGTGCTTACTGGGCTGTTGGTTCCAACCTTCTGGTAAAACCGTGTCAGGAAGTTACTGACGGTGCAGGCTTCACACTGGCTCATCAGCAGATGTTCGGTGTAGCAATCAACTACTGGCTGGCTGGCAAGCTCTTCGGCAACAAGAAGGGTAAAGAAGTTAAGAAGATCGATGATATCGAGCTTCCGGGCTTCATGTCTATCTTCAACGAGAACATGGTATGTACATCTATCCTGATGACAATTTTCTTCGGTGCGATCCTTCTGGTTCTCGGAAGAACCTGGCTGACAGAGAACGGTTTCATGAAAGAGGGCGCTTCCATGCTGTTCTACATCATCGAGACCTGCTTCAACTTCTCTGTATATCTGGCAATCCTGCAGCTTGGTGTTCGTACCTTCGTTACTGAGCTGACACAGTCCTTCCAGGGTATCGCAGACAAGCTGCTTCCGGGTTCTGTACCGGGCGTTGACTGCGCAGTTATCTTTGGTTTCGGTTCTGCAAACGCAGTTCCGCTGGGATTCCTTGCTGGTTTCCTTGGACAGATCATCGCAATCGTTGCTCTGATCGCTCTGAAGAGCCCGGTACTCGTAATCTGCGGATTCGTTCCGGTATTCTTCGATAATGCTACTATCGCTATCTTCGCAAACGAGAAGGGTGGTATCAAGGCTGCTCTGATCCTGCCGTTCATTTCCGGTCTTTGCCAGGTATTCGGTTCTGCAATCATCGCAGGCTGGGTTGGCATGGCTGCATACGGCGGATACCTCGGTATGTGGGACTGGGCTGTTGTATGGCCGGTAATGACCGCAGTTATGAAGTTCCTCAGCTACGCAGGTGTTGCAATCGTTGCAATCGGTCTTCTGCTTATCCCGCAGCTCGAGTACCGTGCTGACAAGGAAGGCTACTTCAAGGTTGTAGAAGACTACGAAGCATACAAAGAGATGAAGAACAAATAAAAATTACAGACTTAAAAGTATATATTGAAAGGAAGAGATAACAATGGCTAAAGAGAATATGAGCTTTATGGTATGCTGCGCAAATGGTGCAGGTTCCAGTCTGATGATGAAAATGACCATGATGAAGGTTCTGGACAAAGTTGGAATCAAGCCGGGTAAGGTACATCACTGTGCACTTTCCGAGGGCAAGAGCGCTGCTCCGCAGTACGATGTAGTTTTCTGTGCACAGAACTTCACAAACATGTTCAAAGATGCTGAGAAGAAGGGTACGATCGTTATCGGTCTGAGAAACATCCTTTCCCAGCAGGAAATTGAGCAGAAGATGAAAGAGAATGGTCTGATCGACTAATTTCGATATATACATTACGCATGAACAACCCACCGCTGCTTCGAAAGAAGAGGGTGGGTTGACTTGCAGATAAGTGGGGAAAAGGCATGAAACGAGAACGGGCTTATGTGGATGGCAGGCGAAGGAAGATTCTCGAAATTCTGCTCGAAAACCCGTCAACCCGAGTGGAGGAGCTGGCGGAACAGCTTCATGTTTCGGTGGTGACGATTCGAAGAGATCTGCAGTATCTGGAGAATGAAAAGCAGGTGCGCCGTTTTTACGGAGGAGCCACCGTCAGTAAACAGCTCAGGGAGCAGGACGGTACGGCGGGATATAAGCAGCAGATAGCGAAGAGAGCCGCACTGCTGGTGGAGGATGGCGATACCATCTTTATGAATACCAGCAGCACAGCACTTATGATGCTGAGGTTTATCCAGAGCAAAAACGTCACTGTGATCACGAATAATGGCAGAGCAATATATGAGGAGAAGGCTGCCGGAGTGAATGTAATCCTTACCGGAGGCGAGCTTCGATATCCGAAGGAAGCCATGGTCGGGGATTTCGCATTGAATAATCTTCAGAATGTATATGCGAAGAAAGCATTTCTGGGATGCTCGGGTCTGAGTGTGCAGTCCGGAGTGACCACGGAAAATGCAAATGAGGTCAATGTCAATCATTTGATGATCGAGCATGCACCGGGAGAGGTATATATCCTCGCCGGGCACGAAAAGATAGGTAAGGGCAGCGGATTTATGAGCAGTACGCTCGGAGAGATCCGTCGTCTGGTCACTGACGAACTTGCACCGGCGGAAGAACTCGCACAGATGAGAAGCATAGGTGTGGAGATCGAACAGGTCAAAGGTTTTTGATGCCATAGTATGCAGACCGGCTGTTGGGGTAAGGCCGGCTGCATAGTATTCATGACAATAGAATCTTCGCGAGATGAGCATTCTATTGTTCTATAGGAGAGTTTATGAAGTCTTATTCTTTAGGATTATATGAAAAAGCAATGCCGAATTCACTTTCCTGGCGCGAGAAGTTCCAGGCAGCGAAAGAGGCAGGATATGATTATGTTGAGATCAGTATTGATGCAACAGAAGAGAAGATCTCCCGTATTTACATGACAAAGGAAGAGCGCTTCGAGATGGTAAAGACCATGTATGAAGTAGGACTTCCGTTAGGGACGATGAATGTCAGCGCGCTGACAAAGTATTCTCTGGGAAATGACAAACCGGATTATGTGGCAAGAGGAATGGAGATCCTTGAGAAATCCATCGAGCTGGCAGCAGATCTGGGTGTCCGCGTAGTGATGATTCCTGGATATGACGTGTACTATGAGCCGTCTACTCTGGAGACAAAGGCAAGATTTCTGGAGAATCTGAAAAAAGCTGCACGCATGGCAGAGAGAGCGGGCGTGATCCTTGGACTTGAGACCATGGAAAACGAGTTTATGAATACTGTGGAAAAAGCCATGAAGTATGTTACACTCTGCGATTCTTACTATCTGAAGATCTATCCGGATATCGGAAATATGACCAATGCTGCAGTGAGCTACAAGATGGATGTTCTGGAAGACCTGGAGCTTGGAAGAGGAAACATCACTTCTCTTCATCTGAAAGAGACCAAGCCGGGCATCTATCGTGAGGTACCTTACGGAGAAGGCCATGTAGATTTTGAGGCTGCGATCGCGAAAGCCTGGGAGATGGGCATTCGCAGATATGTGACAGAGTTCTGGTATACCGGTGAGGACAACTGGAAAGAGGATCTGGTTTTCGCAGCAGAGAAGATGAAAAAGATTTTTGAACAGCAGGAAGGATAATGTGAATATTATGAAGATCGAAAAAAAGGTGATTTCTAACCTCCCGAAATGTTATGCAATCGCTCCGTTAACCTATAAGGGAGAGCAGCATTTTCTGGTAGCAGCAGAGAAGAGAGACAAATGTATTCTGTTCGATGCAGACGGCAATGAGAAAGATGTAATCTGGGAAGAGCCGGGCGGAATCATGACCATGGTACAGATGCCGGGACAGGATGGCGTATTCGTATCTACTCATCAGTTCTATTCACCGAACGATTCCAAGGAGGCAAAGCTTGTCTATGTTATGCCGCAGGAAGAGGGCGGATGGAAGGTAACCACTCTGGTAGAGCTTCCGTTTGTTCATCGTTTCGACATCATCGAGAGAAACGGCGTAAAGCATCTGATCGCATGTGCATTAAAGGATGACCATGAGTACAAAGATGACTGGCGTTTCCCGGGTAAGGTCTACACTGCGATCCTTCCGGATGACCTGACCCAGTTCAACGATGACAACCAGCTTCAGCTGAAGGTGCTCAAGGACAATATGCTGAAGAACCACGGTTACACCAGAAGCGTAGAGGATGGTGTGATCACCTCCATCGTTTCCTGTGACAGCGGTGTATATCAGATGACACCGCCGGAGAGCGCTGACGGAGAGTGGACTGTAAAGCAGCTGATCACCGATGCAGCAAGCGATGCAGTTCTGGTTGACTTTGACGGCGACGGCGAGAAGGAAATGGCAGTGCTTTCTCCGTTCCATGGAGATACCATCCGTTTCTACAAGAAACAGGACGGCGAGTACAAGCTGCAGTATGAGTTCGAGGAGAAGAGAGAGTTCCTTCACTCTATCTACGGCGGTGACTTTGCAGGCAAGCAGGTTCTGATCACCGGACACAGAAAAGGCCAGAGAGACCTGATGATGTTCTACTTTGATCAGGAAAGCAAGTCCTACAAGATGGAGTACATCGATAAGGACTGCGGTTCTGCAAACGTTATGCACTATGTAAAGGACGGAAAAGACATGCTCGTTTCCACAAACCGTGAGATCGACGAGGCTGCTCTTTACACTGTTACTGCTGAGTAATCAGTCGGATATCACAAGCGCAGGCTGACAAAACTGCCTGAAGACAAGGAGAGTAAAATGTTAGAAGAATTAAAAAAACGCGTATATGAAGCAAACATGCTTCTTCCGAAATATGGCTTAGTAACTTTTACCTGGGGAAATGTCAGCGAGATCGACAGAGAGAGCGGCATCTTCGCAATCAAGCCGAGCGGCGTAGACTATGACAAGCTGACTCCGGATGATATGGTTCTGGTTGACCTTGAGGGTAACCGTGTAGAGGGAAAGTACAATCCGTCTTCTGATATGCTGACCCACCTGGAGCTTTACAAGGCATTCGCTAACATCGGCGGTGTAGTTCATACCCATTCTCCGTGGGCAACCAGCTGGGCACAGGCAGGCAGAGGTATTCCGTGCTACGGTACTACTCATGCAGATTACATCTACGGTGAGGTTCCGTGCGCAAGATGTCTGACTGAGGAAGAGCTGAAGAACTACGAGCAGAATACCGGTAAGCTGATCATCGATGTATTCCAGGATAAGGATTACGAGGCAATTCCGGCAGTACTCTGCAAGAATCATGGACCGTTCACCTGGGGTAAGGATGGTCATGAGGCTGTTCACAATGCAGTTGTTCTGGAAGAGGTAGCAAAGATGGCTGCAAGATGCGAGATGATCAACCCGCGCGTTCAGCCGGCACCGCAGGAACTGCAGGACAAGCATTATTACAGAAAGCATGGTGCAAATGCTTACTATGGCCAGAAATAATCATATCAAAGCGGTCTGCTTTGACATGGACAACACGCTGTACAGCTACGATGAGGCACATGCGGCTGCAAACAGATCCCTTCTGGACTATGGGAATTCCCGTTTCGGGAAAAGCGATGAGGAGTTTCTTGCAGATATCGCACGTGCTCAGGAGCTGCTCGTGGAAAGAGTCGGTTTTTACAATGCATCCTCCCACAACAGGATTCTCCGTTTTCAGTGTCTGATGGAACTGCTCGGAGAGGATGTGGGCGGTGCACTGGAGATGTATCATGCTTACTGGGATGTATTTCTGGAAAATCTTCATCCGGAGCCGGGCATCTATGAGCTGCTGGATGGATTGAAAAAGGCAGGAGTACGCATCGGACTGGGAACGAATATGATGGCATATATGCAGTATGAGAAAATGAAGAGACTGCAGATGTCGAAATATTTTGACCGGATCATGAGCAGTGAGGAGGCGTGTACGGAAAAGCCGAAGCCGGAGTTTTATCAGTTCTGTGTGAAAAAGCTGGAGTGTGAGCCTTCCGAATGTATCTTTATCGGGGATTCCCGGAAAAATGATGCGGAAGGAGCGAGCAATGCCGGACTCTACGGACTCTGGTACAGCAGATATGAGAAGAAAGCTTCTGATATCTCTGATCTGCCGGAGATCAGAGATTATCGCGAGTGCCTGACAGAGCAGGGCATACAGCTTGGTATTCATTTGATTTAAAAAAGAGAAAAAGAAATGAGAAGAGCAGGAATCCAAAAGGAAACCTGCTCTTTTTTGTACTGAATTATTTTTGGGCATAAAAAAAGCGGGTGATGGGAATCGAACCCACGTATCCAGCTTGGAAGGCTGGTGTTCTACCATTGAACTACACCCGCAAGTCGCTGTCATCTGACAACAGTGACATTATATAGCTGTTCAATACGTTTGTCAAGCAAAAAAAATATTTTGATTCTTTTTTCCTTGTGTGCTATACTGACGAGAGTTATGTGAGTTTGATGCGTGAAAAGGAGTTTGCTATGGAAGATCTGATTCAATCCATTCTGAAAAGCTATGAAGGCCATCCAGTGATCTGTAACGTTGACTCCCCGAGTCATCTGGACAAGGAACTGATCATTGAGATTCTGAACAATGTGCGCAGAGTATTGTTTCCTGGATATTTCGAGACTAAAAGAGTGCGATGCTGTGCGATTTCCTATCATGTAGGAGAACTGCTGGAGGAGATTCGTTTCCAGCTTAGGGGGCAGGTGAAAAATGCACTTGCTCATGAGAGAGACTCGAAGTATACAGAGGAAGAAAATGCTGAGCGTGCAGCGCAGATCACAGAAAAGTTTCTGGAAAGGCTGATTCCTCTTCGCGAGATCCTGGCAAAGGATGTACAGGCTGCTTATGATGGAGATCCGGCAGCCTATAATACGGATGAAGTTATTTTTTCCTATCCGGGTGTGTTTGCCATTACAGTAAATCGTATCGCACATGAGCTTTTTGTACTCGGTGTACCGATGATTCCGCGTATCATGACAGAGTATGCACACAATCTGACAGGAATCGACATTCATCCGGGAGCGACCATCGGTGAATATTTCTTTATCGATCACGGAACCGGTGTAGTTATCGGTGAGACTACCGAGATCGGTAACAATGTGAAAATTTATCAGGGTGTGACGCTCGGAGCACTCTCCACCAGAGGCGGACAGAGCCTGCGTAGCCGCAAGCGACATCCGACCCTGAAGGATAATGTAACCGTATATTCCGGAGCTTCCATTCTCGGAGGTGAGACGGTGATCGGTGAGGGAGCTGTTATAGGAGGTAATGCCTTCCTGACCTCTTCCGTCCCGGATCATACCAGAGTGAGCATCAAAAATCCGGAGCTGCAGTTCAGACGCGGCGGCAATGTATCCACGCAGGAGCTGGAGCAGGAGAGTTTCTTTAACAGAAAAGAACAGGACTAGAAAGATTTGCAGAAAGATTTGACAGGAGGAAAGACCATGATCCCATATTGTGAAATGACCTTAGAACAGCTGACAGAGGAAAAAGCTTCCTTAGAAAAGAAATTTGCCCAGATCAAGGCACAGAATCTGAAGCTTGATATGTCCAGAGGAAAGCCGTCTGCAGCACAGCTGGATCTTGCAATGGGTATGCTGGATGTGCTGGATGCGACCTCAAATCTGAAGAGCAGCGCTGGTGTAGACTGCCGAAATTACGGAGTGCTGGACGGTATTCCGGAGGCACAGGAACTGCTGGCAGATATGACAGAAGTACCGGCAAACCAGATCATTATCTATGGAAACTCCAGTCTGAATATTATGTTTGATACCGTATCCCGTTCCTACACACACGGTGTTATGGGTCATACTCCGTGGTGCAAGCTGGACCATGTAAAATTCCTCTGTCCGGTACCGGGATATGACAGACACTTTGCGATCACAGAGTATTTCGGCATCGAGATGATCAATATCCCGATGAACGAGGACGGCCCGGATATGGATCTGGTTGAGCAGTATGTCAACAATGATCCGTCTGTCAAGGGTATCTGGTGTGTGCCGAAGTATTCCAATCCGCAGGGTATTACCTATTCTGATGAGACAGTACGTCGTTTTGCCCGCTTAAAGCCGGCAGCAGATGATTTCCGTATCTACTGGGACAATGCATACGGAATCCACCATCTCTACGATGACAAGCAGGATCATCTGATCGAGATCCTGATGGAGTGTAAGAAAGAGGGAAGACCGGATATGGTCTACAAATTCTGTTCTACCTCAAAGATCAGTTTCCCGGGCTCCGGTGTAGCGGCAATGGCAGCTTCTCCGGCAAACCTGGAGGATATCCGCCGTCAGATGAAGATCCAGACGATCGGACACGACAAGCTGAATCAGTTAAGACATGTCCGCTTCTTTAAGGACATCCATGGCATGGTAGAGCATATGAGAAAGCATGCCGATATCCTCAGACCGAAGTTTGAGGCAGTTTTAAATGTACTGGACAACGAGCTGTCTGATCTGCAGATCGGAAGCTGGATTCGTCCGAGAGGAGGATATTTTATCTCCTTTGATGCGCTTCCGGGCTGTGCAAAGGCGATCGTGGCCAAGGCAAAGGAAGCTGGCCTTAGTATGACAGGAGCAGGTGCAACCTATCCGTACGGTAAGGATCCGATCGACAGCAATATCCGTATTGCGCCGTCGTTCCCGACTCCGGAGGAGCTTGCGATCGCAGCAGAGATTTTTGTGCTCAGTGTTAAGCTGGTAAGTCTGGATAAATTTATCGAATTACGCCAGTAAAAAGATCACCTGGGACAGAGAACTGGTCTCTGGACATTAAAGAAAAAATAAGAATTCAGGAGTGAGGATACGCTTGTATTCTCACTCCTTATCAATTAAAATATAAAACAGCCAGAAATAATGAGAGGAAATAGTTATGAAGATTGTAGTTTTAGCCGGAGGAACGAGCACTGAGAGAGCGATCTCCATCGTATCCGGAACCAAAGTTTGTGAAGCACTCAGAAGTAAAGGACATGCAGCAATTCTCATCGATGTATTCTGCGGCAGAGAAGATCTGGACCTGGAGCATGCATTTTCTGCGGAGTATGATCTTGCAGAGGCCGTCAGCTACATGGAGAGCTTTAATGATAAAATCGAGCAGATGCAGGCAGAGGGACATTCCTTCTTCGGACCGAAGGTACTGGATGCCTGCAGGGCGGCAGATGTAGTTTTCCTGGCACTGCACGGTGTGTGCGGTGAGGATGGAAGGATCCAGGCGACCTTTGATCTTCTGGATATTCCGTATACCGGAAGCGGTTCACTGGGAAGCGCACTTGCGATGGACAAGGCACTGAGCAAGCAGCTGTTCCGTGAGAACGGCGTACCGACTCCGGCAGGCGTGATCCTGAAAAAAGAGGAGGCACGTCCGACTGCAGAGAGCTGCGGTGTCGGTCTTCCGTGTGTGGTCAAGGCAGCCTGCGGCGGTTCCAGCGTGGGTGTCTATGTGGTTCAGACTGAGGAAGAGTTTGCAAAAGCTCTGGAGGACTGTTTTGCTCTGGAAGACAAGGTAGTCATTGAGGCTTATATCAAAGGAAGAGAGTTTTCCGTAGGTGTTGTCGAGGGAAAGGCTTACCCGATCATCGAGATCGCTCCGCTGGTAGGTTTTTATGATTATAAAAACAAATATCAGGCAGGAAGCACAATCGAGACCTGCCCGGCTGAGTTGTCCGAGGAGCTGACAGCAAAGATGCAGAAGATCGCAGAGGATGCCTTCGATGCGCTGAAGCTGAGCAACTATGGACGTATCGACTTCATGATGGATGAGAATCATCAGATGTACTGTCTGGAGGCAAATACACTTCCGGGAATGACACCGACCAGCCTGCTTCCGCAGGAAGCTGCAGCGCTTGGCATGGGATTTGAGGATCTCTGCGAGACTCTGATCCAGGTGTCCATGAGGAACAGAAAATGAAAAATATGACATTAGCGAATATTGCAGCAGCCTGCAATGGCAGATATATCGGATCTGAGGCTGACAGAGAACGTGAGGTCAGTGAGGTCGTGATCGACAGTCGTGCCGCAAAGGAAGGCAGTCTGTTTGTAGCGATCCGCGGTGAGCGTGTGGATGCACACCGTTTTATTCCGGCAGTGTTTGCACAGGGAGCGCTCTGTGTGATCTGCGAGGAAGCTCCGGAATCACCGGCAGGTGCCTGCATCGTGGTGGAATCTTCTCTGCAGGCGATCAAGGACATTGCAGAATTTTACCGTAAGCAGCTTAACCTGAAAGTGGTTGGCATTACCGGAAGTGTCGGTAAAACCAGCACGAAGGAGATCATTGCTTCCGTCCTCAGTGAGAAATATCAGGTACTGAAGACACAGAAAAACTTTAATAACGAACTTGGCCTTCCGCTTACCGTGTTCCGTCTTCGCGAGGAGCATGAGATCGCAGTCCTGGAGATGGGCATCAATCATTTCGGGGAGATGCACCGTCTGAGCAAGATCGCAAGACCGGATGTGGCCGTGATCACAAACATCGGTGAATGTCATCTGGAATTCCTGGGTGACCGCGACGGCGTGCTTCGCGCAAAGAGTGAGATCTTTGATTTCCTTACTAAGGACGGCACAGTCATTCTGAACGGGGATGATGACAAGCTTGCCTCAGTAAAGGAAGTTCACGGAAAAAAGACCGTTTTTTACGGATGTCAGGAAAAGGACGGCATCTATGCGGATCAGATCGAATACCTCGGTCTGAGAGGTGTCAAATGCTGCATTCATATGGAGGATGAGGCATTTGAAGTGATGATCCCGATCCCGGGATACCATATGGTACTGAATGCTCTTGCCGCTGCGACTGTCGGTCACGCCTTCGGACTTACGAAGGAGGAGATCGCCCGCGGTATTGAGAAGCTGGAGACACTGGACGGACGTATGCATCTGATCGAGCAGAACGGGCTGACGGTGATCGATGACTGCTATAATGCCAATCCGGTGTCAATGAAGTCCTCACTTCGCGTTCTTTCCAATGCTCCGGGAAGAAAAATTGCAGTTCTGGGTGATATGGGAGAGCTCGGAGAAGATGAGATCGCTCTGCATCGTGAGGTTGGTGCCTTCGCTGCAGAAGTCGGCATTGATCTGCTGCTCTGTGTCGGAACACTCAGCAAAGAGCTCGTGCAGGAGGCTGCTGACCGCAATCCGAAGCTGCAGACCATCTGGGCAGTGGATACGGAGGAAGCACTTCAGAAACTTCAGAGTTTCGGTTTGAAAGAGGGAGACTATATTCTGGTAAAAGCTTCGCATTTCATGCACTTTGAAAAACTGGTGTCTGATTTGACAAAATGAACAGGAGGGGTTTCATGATGAAGAAAAAACTGATAGGCAGTGCGGTACTGGCACTTTCTCTGAGTCTGGGATGTGCGCTGCCGGCATATGCAGACAGCAGAAAGGTTGTGACACTCGGTGCAGATCTGACAGAGGATCAGAAAAGTACCATGCTCCGCTATTTCGGAGTGAGTGCGGACAACGTGGATCTGCTCTATATTACCAACGATGATGAGAGAGAGCATCTGGGAAGCTATGTTCCGATCGAGCAGATCGGCAACTATACGTTCAGCTGTGCGCTGGTATCCCCGACCTCATCCGGAGGAATCCAGGTCAAGACAGCGAACTTAAGCTGGGTGACCTGCAATATGATCGCTTCCACCCTGTCCACCTCAGGTGTGACAAACTGTCAGGTAGTGGCAGCATCTCCGTTTGAGGTATCCGGAACAGGAGCACTGACCGGTATCATCATGGCATACGAGTCCGCTACGGACAAGACGCTGGATGCGACCAAGAAGGATCTGGCAAACCAGGAGCTGGTCGCTACCGGAAATCTGGCTACCGATGTCGGACAGAGCCAGGCAATTGCGGTCATCAATGCGACCAAGATCGAGGTTCTTGAGAATAATGTGACCGACATCACTGAGATCAACAACATTATCAACAATGTATCCAATGAGTACAATGTGTCTGTGAATGAGGATCAGTCAGATCAGATCGCTGAGCTGATGATGGAGATCGCACAGCAGGAGTACGATATCGTTCAGCTGAAGGCAACTCTGGAGCGAGTGCAGGCGAACGTTGCAGCAGATGCAGGTGCAAGTGAAGAGATCCAGGCAGCTGCAGAAGAGGCAGCGGTAAAGGCTGAGACTGCGGCAGCTGAGGCAAATGCAGAGGCAAATCCGGAAGTGAATGTGGAAGCAGAT
>JAUNAF010000034.1 GCA_030527715.1 Eubacteriales bacterium | reverse complement strand
TTCGACTTTGGTCGTCCCATGATGGCTCCTCCTAAACTTTTCTTATACATAGAGCTTATATCTTATCTACCGAAAAGTCGAGTAAAAACCACAAAAAAGTAAAAAAAATCGGCTTTCATCCCCGCAGCAAGCTACGGGGTTTTCGCCGAAATTTATAACAGAATGACGTACCGCAAACATTCTATTGTCATGAACTATGAGAAACACGCTTTGCGAGCATGAAAAAACGGAGAGTTTCCTACTCTCCGCCTCTCTTATCAAATTACCATAACCAGTGTTCCGATCGTTATCAACACGGCACCGACTCCCGATTTCCAGGTAAACTGCTCATGCAGAAATACAAATGCAAGGATCAGGGTAATTACCACACTGAGCTTGTCGATCGGCACTACCTTCGATGCCTCTCCCATCTGCAGAGCTCTGTAATAGCAAAGCCAGGAAGCACCGGTAGCCAGACCGGAAAGGATCAGAAAGATCCAGCTCTTCTTGGAAATATCACTGATTCCTGACTGTGTATTTGTCAGAAATACCATTCCCCATGCCATGATAAGTACCACAGCTGTCCGGATCGCTGTTGCAAGATTTGAATTCACCCCATCGATTCCTACCTTTGCCAGAATCGACGTGAGTGCCGCGAAAACTGCTGACATCAGTGCCAAGATGAACCACATAATTACATGCCTTCTTTCTCTGAAAAATTGCAATCGTATCAATGTCTGCAATCATGCATAATAGCACCGTACAATGCGTTTGACAAGTATGATTCTTTCATGTAATCTATACTGGCACTGATTTATCGAAATATGTAAAGGAAATGTGAAAAACATGAAAAAGCTGTCTGCTTCAAGAATCGACTTTTTTAAGAAAACACTTTTGATCGCGCTTCCTATCATGGTGCAGAACGGTATCACAAACTTTGTCAGCATGCTGGACAATATCATGGTCGGACGCGTCGGAACAGATGCTATGTCCGGTGTTGCCATTGTAAATCAGCTGCTGTTCGTGTTTAACCTCTGTGTATTCGGAGGTCTTTCCGGTATCGGTATTTTTACTGCACAGTACTATGGAAAAGGCGATGATGACGGTGTCCGTCATACCTTTCGACTGCAGCTCCTGCTGGCTGTTCTGCTGACGATCCTCGGTTTTCTGATCTTTGTTGTAAAAGGTGACACTCTGATCGGTCTTTTTCTGACCGGAACCGGCGGAACTGTGGATGCCGGACTGACCCGCAGTCATGCAAACAGGTATCTGGAGGTCATGCTTCTTCAGTTGCTGCCATTTGCGATCACTCAGGCATATGCCTCTACTCTGCGCGGTACCGGTGAGACGGTCCTTCCGATGCAGGCATCTCTTGTCGCTGTCGTGGTCAACCTGATCGGAAACTATGTTCTGATCTACGGAAAGTTCGGTGCTCCGGCACTTGGCGCTGTCGGTGCTGCTGTGGCAACTACTGCTTCCCGATTTGTTGAGCTGCTGTATCTTACTGTGCGCACGCACCTTCAGTCAAAAAAATACCGATTTATCCATGGCGCATATCGAAATTTCTTCGACATTCCGCCATCGCTGATCGTAGATGCTGTAAAAAAAGGAACTCCTCTGCTGATGAACGAGGCACTCTGGTCCGGTGGTATGACGACCTTAAGTCAGACCTACTCCATCCGTTCTCTTGAGGTCGTTGCTGCCGTAAATATTTCTTCCACGATCTCAAATGTATTCAACATCGCATTTATTGCCATGGGAAGTGCGATCGCCATCATCATCGGTCAGGAACTTGGAAGCGGAAATACTACCGGTGTAAAAAAAGATGCCCAGAGTCTGGCATGGTTCTCCGTTGTGCTCTGTGTCATCTCCGGTGCACTGCTGTTTCTTGTGTCCGGTCTTTTCCCGCAGATATACAACACATCTCCGGAGATCCGACACATCGCAACCGGACTGATCAGAATCTCCGCAGTCTTCATGCCGATGTACGCATTCGAGAATGCCTGCTATTTCACGATCCGTTCCGGTGGAAAGACATTGATCACCTTCGTCTTTGACAGCCTGTTTCTCTGGATCGCATCCATCCCTCTGGCAAATATCCTGGTACGATTCACCGGCATGCCGATCCTTCCGCTTTACGCCTGTGTCCAGGCGATTGAACTGATCAAATGCCTGATCGGACATATCCTTGTAAAGCGCGGAATTTGGATTCATGATCTGACTAACCAGTCCTAGCGACTGATCAGACTCATAATTTATCCTGATCATACGTGAGCAAACGGTAGGCAGATTTTGTGAAGCTCTGCGAGCATAGCGATCCTGATTTTCTCGACCATGTTTGATCGAGAGAAAATCAGGATCTATAGGCGGCGCAGCAGAACCGCAAAATCAACGTGTTTGCGATGTATGTCAGGATAAAATGTTCTGCATCAATCCCTGGATTCTATCAGCAGCAACCTGCCGCTGCTAAAGCTGATCTCTCCCACTTCTTCCGTGATCTCATTGCTGACTCCCAGCGCTGAATCTGCTGTCAGGCAGTAGTCTTTCAGTGGATAAAAAAATCCTTTCAGTGTCAGTCCTCTGACTTCTTCTGCATGTGCCAGCAGTGATACATAATGTCCGTACTGTTCGCTCTTCCTGATCTTTATTCCGTGATTCAGCAGCCGGATGCGGTTGTGTGAATCAACCAGTTCTGCTTCTACATTCTTTTCCGCAGCCATGGTAAGATTTTTGATACTTCCGAGTACATGATCCATCCGTGTTCCGGTTGCGCCGAGTACTGTGATTCTTGTGCTTCCTGCCTCAAGCGCTGCTTCCATCGCTATCTCCATATCGGTTGCATCCTTCTGCGGTTTGTAATAGTGTACCTCGATTCCCTGTGTCTCATACTGTTCCGGGAGGGATCTGTCTGAGGAATCAAAGTCTCCGACGATCAGATTCGGTATGAGCTGCGCTCTCTGTGCAAATTCCAATCCTTTATCTGCCGCTATGATATAATCAAAGCTGTGATCTTTTAAAAAAGTGAGGGCAAAATCCTCCTCGATCCTGCCCCCACTGATGATTAAGGTATGCATTACATCATCCCCTTATATTTCTTTACATTAGCTGCAATATCTCCGTTGAATACCGCTGAACCTGCAACAAATACATTGGCTCCTGCCTCCAGTACGCGCGGCAGGGTCTCCTCGTTGATTCCGCCGTCCACCTCAATATCGATATCCAGTCCGCGCTCTTCGATCATGGAACGAAGTGTACGGATCTTGTTTAAGGTAGACTCAATGAATTTCTGTCCGCCGAATCCCGGATTCACAGTCATTACCAGTACCATATCAAGGCGGTCCAGAATGCACTCCAGCGTGCTGACCGGAGTTGCCGGATTGATGGCAACTGCAGCCTTCAGACCATGAGACTTGATCTGTGAGATCACACGATCCAGATGTGTGCAGGCTTCCTGATGCACTGTGATCATATCTGCGCCGCATTTTGCAAAATCGTCGATATATCTGCCCGGATCCACCATCATCAGATGAACATCAAATACTTTATCCGTTGTTTTGCGAATGGAAGAAATCACCGGCATACCGAAGGATACACTCGGTACAAACATTCCGTCCATAACATCAATATGGATAAGGTCAGCTCCTGCCTCGGACACTGTCTTCAGCTGTTCTCCAAGCACTGCAAAATCTGCAGATAAAATGGATGGTGCAAGTTTATTCATGATCAATATCTCCTTTTTTTCTTTAATTCTTCATACATTTCGAGATAATTCTGATAACGTTCCTTACCGATCTCGCCGTCAGCAAGTGCCAGTTTCACGGCGCAGTCCGGCTCATGGGTATGTGTACAGATCTGAAATCTGCAGTTTCCCTCGTAAGGGAAGAACTCCGGAAAACAATCCTTCAGTTCTTCTTTTTCCATCTCCCATACCATCAGAGAGCTGAATCCCGGTGTATCAAAAATATAGGTATTATCTTCGATTCTGAGCACTTCTGAATGACGTGTGGTATGTCTTCCACGGTCGATCTTCTGACTGATCTCCCCGGTTTCCATCTCTGCATCCGGAACCAGAAGATTTACAAGAGAAGATTTTCCTACTCCGGACGGTCCAGCAACCGTGGTCGTCTTTCCGCGAAGGACTTCTCTGATCTGCTCGATCCCGTTTTTTTCTTTCGCACTTGAGAAAAGGACTCTGCATCCGCTGCCTCGGTAGATCTCCTGCATCCGCTGTCTTTCTGTTTCATCGACCAGATCTGCCTTATTAAAACAGATCACACAGGGAACCTGCTGTCTCTGCATAGCAACCAGAAAACGATCCAGAAGATTCAGATTCGGTTTCGGCTTTGCAATTGCAAAAATGACCAGAACCTGATCTACATTTGCAACTGCAGGGCGGATCAGCTCGTTCTTTCTCGGAAGGATACGAACCACGCTTCCCTCTCTCTTGGCCTCATCGATCACGTCGATCTTGACCCAGTCTCCGACCAGAGGCTTCTGCCCCTCCTTGCGGAAAATTCCCTTTGCCTTGCATTCATATAAACCGGCGCCTTCTGAATATACATAGTAGAAGCCGGCAATTCCTTTTACAATTCTTCCTTCCATGACCTAGCCCACCTGTGAAAACGGTACATCGTAGGTCACGATGGTATTGTACTGTCCTGTAGTCTCATCCAGCACGGAAAGTGATACAACACCGCTGGTCTGACCTGCAACTCCCTGCGTATTCAGGGTATACGGAAAACTGAGCACTCCTGCAGCCAGTGTAGTGGAAGTACCTGCCTGCTCAAGTACCAGGATTGCCTGCTGTCCATTATAGTTTCCCGGATCATCCAGCTGTACATTGCATGCCCAGACTCCATCAGCCGCGGCAGGCTGCTCTTCTGCCACAGGAGCTTCTGTCTGTGCCCCGGTGCTGACGATCAGAATCACAGTAGAACCAAGCTCTGCATTGCCTGTCATACTCTGTTCCATAACTACATCTGCTGCGTAAGCATCGCTGGATTCATCCTGACGCAGCACATAAAAGCCTGCTTCCATCAGAATATTAACTGCACTGTCATAGGAATATCCGATCACTTCCGGTACAGTACCTGTTGTAGACACTTCGGTCGGAGCCTCCGTTGCCGGCTCTGTTGCAGCCTTTGTCTCCTCCTCTGAAGCACTCTCGATCTCCACTTTCTTCTCAGTGGCAGTCGTCTCCTGTGTCGGAGCTTCTGTGGTAACAGCTGCCTGTGTTTCCGGTGTCTGGATCAGTGAATTCTGAACACCGACACCGCTGTCCTGATCCTCAACCTGAATTGTCAAAGAGCTGGTCTCCGCCTCTGTAGTTACGACAGTTGCCTCCGTCGAAGATGAAGTTCCGAAAATCGACGGAAGGCCGAATTTAAATACGCCAAGCGCACTTGCTGCCAGTCCGAAGAAAATTGCTGCGATCAGGATCGCAATGATCACCGTAGCAACCGTCATGATCCTCTCCAGTCTCGGATTCAGGATGTCATCGTCATCTTCGTCATCATCCGGAACATAGGGTCTGCGGTTGTCATAGTGCTCTTCCTGATAATCATATCCGCGCTTGCCGTAGGCTCTGGAATCCATACCATAGGTATACGGATCATAGTGATCCTGTTTTTCCCTGTAGCTGCTCTCTCCGGCATTCTGCTGTCCGTTATGTTCAGCTGCATTATAACCATCTTTGATCGCACTGAGCTCTTCTCTGGAGATCACGACCGTTTTCCCACCTACCGGATTCACTATCTGCACAAAATCTCCGTCCGGATTTACCAGCGACTCCTTCAGATCACGGATCAGCTCCATCATGTTCTGATAGCGGCGGTCCGGACTCTTCTGTGTACATTTGTTGATGATCTGGATCGTGCTGTGCGGCAGATCCGGAACATAGTACTCCGGTGAACGGATCTCCTCCTGAAGATGCTTGATCGCAATTGCAACCGTGGAATCTCCGTCAAACGGCAGTCGTCCCGTCAGCATCTCATAAAGAGTAATACCCAGAGAATAGATATCGCTCCTTGCATCGCTGTATCCGCCTCTTGCCTGCTCCGGTGAACTGTAGTGTACAGATCCCATCGCTGAGGTCGTTGTGGTATTGCTGGTCACTGCCTTTGCGATACCGAAATCTGTCACCTTCACCTTTCCATCTGTGGAAATGATGATATTCTGCGGTTTCACATCTCTGTGGATGATTCCTGCATTGTGGGCAGTCTCCAGTCCCTGTGATACCTGAATGGCAATACTGGTGGCCTCTCTGACCGTCAGCTTGCCTTTTTTCATAACATACTCTTTCAGCGTAATGCCTTCCACCAGCTCCATCACGATGAAATGCATCCCGTGATCTTCTCCTACATCATAAATATTTACAATGTTTGGATGAGCCAGTCCGGCAGCCGCCTGAGCCTCCGCTCGAAATTTGGTGACGAATGCCTTATCCGAACGGAATTCTGCTTTTAAAACTTTTACAGCGACAAAACGATTCAGTTTATGATCTCTTGCCTTATAGACGTCCGCCATACCGCCGGTACCGATCATACCGACTACCTCGTAACGTCCCTGTATAAACATTCCTTCCTTTAACATACTTCACCTCTGCCTATATACGAACCAGCAGCACAGATATATTATCATAGCCGCCGTTTTTATTGGCTGTCTTTACAAGCTGTTCTCCTGCACTCCGCAGCGTCTCTTCCTTTGTGATGATGGATGCAATTTCTTCATCCTCGATCATGTTGGTAAGTCCGTCGGAGCAGAGCAGAAGACGTTCTCCCGCACGCAGCCTCTCTTCAAAGAAATCCACCGCAACCTCCGGTTCTGTACCGACTGCACGCGTGATCACATGCTTCTGCGGATGATTTCTGCGCTGAGACGGATCGATTCGTCCCAGACGTACCAGCTCTTCCACCCAGGAATGGTCTCGCGTTATCTGACGAATCTCCTGTTCCTCCTCCTTTTTCGGAAGAAGGTAGAGCCGGCTGTCGCCGACATTTGCCACATAAAGTGTCTTCCTGATCACCGTTGCAGCAACGATCGTTGTTCCCATACCCGAATATTTATCTATGGTATGTGATTCTTCCCAGATTGCCTGATTTGCCGCCTCGATTGCCTTGCGCAGCAGGCGGACCGGATTCTTCTCTCTCGCTGCACTGCGGATCGAATCCTGTATCACTTCTACTGCATAGCTGGAGGCACGGTCTCCGGCATTGTAACCTCCAAGCCCGTCAGCAACGATGTATAAGTTTGGAAGTCTGCCGACAGCTTTATCTGAGGCAAATACAAAGTCCTGATTTACCTTGCGCAGCTGTCCGATGTTTGTCACACTGTATGATTCCATTCAATTCCTTTCAAATGCCGCAAAAATTATAATAATACGGCATCTATTCATCTTATTACAATCTAACAGAAAAGGCAAGCACCCGTTTTTCACGCCTCTGATGAGGCCTGATCCATATATCTTTTTCTCAGCTGTCCGCAGGATGCATTCACATCCTCGCCGAGGGTGCGTCGTATGGTTGCGGTCACCCCGGCTCTTTCCAGCTTATGCTGAAAACGCTCGACTACCTGGCGCTTGGACTGTACAAAATCCCGCTCCTGAATCGGATTTACCGGGATCAGATTCACATGACAGTTCATATCTCCGATCAGCTCTGCCAGACGGCGTACATCATCGTCCGTATCATTGACGCCGCCGACCAGACTGTACTCAAACGTCATGCGGCGTCCGGTCTTCTCAAAATAATGACGACAGGCATCCAGCACCTCGGAAAGATCATATTTCAATGCGATCGGCATCAGTTCTGTGCGCTTCTGCTGTGTAGATGCATGAAGAGAAAGTGCCAGCGTGATCGCCAGATGCTCTTCTGCCAGATCATAGATCCTCGGCACGATTCCGCAGGTGGAAACTGTGATATTTCTCTGACTGATATGCAGTCCCTTTTCATCGCTCAGCATACGGATGAACTGCAGCAGGTTGTCATAGTTATCCAAAGGTTCTCCGGTTCCCATCACAACGATATTGCTGACACGCTCGCCGCTGTGTTTCTGAATTTTATAGATCTGATCGAGCATTTCTCCCGGAAGCAGATTTCTTGTCCATCCACCGATCGTGGATGCACAGAAGCGGCAGCCCATACGGCAGCCGACCTGTGAAGAGATGCAGACAGAATTGCCATGATGATAGCGCATCAGTACACTCTCGATGACATTGCCGTCAGCCAGCTGGAACAGAAATTTCTGCGTACCGTCATTTTTTGAGGTCAGCACTTCAACGATTTTCAGATCTGTGCACGTATACTCCTGCATCAGACGTTCTTTGAGCGCATTCGGCAGATTTCTCATATCCTGCGGTGTATCTGCAAGTTTTTCATGAAACCACTGATAGACCTGCTTTGCGCGAAAGGCTTTCTCACCCATTTCGGTGAGCGCCTGTGATAATTCCTCGAAATTTAAAGATTTCAGATCCTGCAAATTAAAACCTCTTACTTATTTTGTTCTTTTGAATCTTGCTATGAAAAAGCCATCTGTGCCATGCACTCCCGGCAGAAGCTGCAGATATCCCTCTTTTGTGGTATCACTGTGCAGTCCCTCCGGAAGATACGGATCCAGACTCTCCAGTTCAAACGGATAGTTTTCCTGGAACCAGACAACATTTCTGATATTCTCTTCCTGTGCGATCGTACAGGTGCTGTAGATCAGGCTTCCGCCGACCTTCACATAGGACCATACGGTATCCAGCATTTTTTTCTGAATACGCACAAGTTCCTGCTGACGCATAGATGTCATACGGAAACGAATATCCGGTTTTCTTCCGATCACACCCAAGCCGGAGCACGGAAGATCCGCAAGCAGAATATCTGCCTTGTTCACAGACTGTGAATCAAATACGGTTGCATCTTTCTGTACTGCAGCCATATTGATCCGCTTTGTGCGATCGATATTTTCCTGCATCAGGTCTACCTTATATTCTGTCAGGTCTCTCGCTTCCACATAGCCGCTTCCGGCAAGTTTGTCTGAGAGATGCAGGCTTTTTCCGCCCGGTGCAGCGCAGACATCGATACAGTAGGAACCCCACTGAGGAGCTGCTGCCTCTGTCACCAGCATGGAACTGACATCCTGCACATAGAACAGACCTTCCTTGAAAGCCGTGATCGCCTGCAGATAATTGTAGCCTGAGATCTCAAGAGCATAATCCAGATACGGATTTTCTTTCACCGTAATGCCCTCTGAACGCAGACTCTCGATAATTTCCTCTTTTGTTGCACGGTCGAGATTGCAGCGGATCGTTGTCGGACGCTCCTCCTCCATTCTTGCGCAGACACGCTCTACGGTCTCCGGCGGGTAGAGAGACAGCCACTCTCTTAAGATCCATTCCGGCATGGAATAGCGCACGGAAAGATAATCCAGCGGATGTGCCTCTTTATCCGGATAGCTGACCCCAGACAGACCGCGCGCCGTTGCACGCAGAACGCCGTTGACAAATCCCTTCAGGGAATAAAATCCTCTCTTCTGTGCAATTTTTACCGCCTCATTGCAGACTGCGGAATCCGGCACGTTGTCCATATATTTCAGCTGATAGACTGACATGCGCAGCAGACTGCGGATCAACGGTTTCATATCTTTTACTTTTACAGTTGAAAACTGCTCCAGGATATAGTCCAGCTGAATCATGTGCTCCAGAGTTCCCTCTGACACACGGGAGATGAATGCTCGATCCCGTTTCTCCAGATATTGATATTTTTCCAGTACCTCGCGCAGTACAATATGACTGTAGCGCTCCTCCTCAATGACTTCCATCAGGATATCCAGTACAATTTCTCTGATATTTACTGATCCTGCCACACTCTTTTCCTCCTGTTTTTCTGTCTGTCAGGCTTTGCCTGAAAGTACAGTTCCTGTCTGTAACTTATATCCGCGCAGAAAAGCATCTGCTGCCATGCGCTTCTTTCCCTCCAGCTGAAGCTCACGGACAGCCAGCCGTCCTTCACCGGTGCTGATGACGATCTGTCCGTTTTCCAGAGATACCACCGTACCCGGTACTGCATTCTCCTCTCCGGTCTCCATTACAGAGGCCTCCCAGATCTTCAGTGTCTTTCCATCCAGTCTGGTATATGCACTCGGCCAGGGATTCAGACCTCGGATCAGGCGCTCGATTTCCACGGCAGATCTCTGCCAGTCGATCTCACCCATCTTTTTATTCAGCATTGCTGCATAAGGCGTCGGGCTCTCTGCAGGCTGTTTCTGCGGCTGAACCTCTCCCTTCTCCAGGGCGGTCAGTGTCTCAAGCAGCAGTTCTGCTCCAACCATGCTCAGCTTGTCAAACAGACTTCCGCCGGTCTCATTCTCTGCAAGAACTACTTCCCGCTTTAAAAGCATATCGCCGGTATCCAGTCCGGCATCCATCTGCATCGTGGTCACTCCGGATCTCTCCTCGCCGTCGATCACAGCCCACTGAATCGGTGCTGCTCCGCGGTACTTCGGAAGAAGGGATGCATGCACATTGACACAGCCGTATTTCGGAATATCGAGAATACTCTGCGGTATGATCTGTCCAAAGGCAACGACGACGATCACCTCCGGTGCAAGAGTTCTGACCTGTTCGATCACCTCGGTCTCTCTCACTTTCAGCGGCTGATAGACCGGCACTCCGGCAGCAACGGCAGTCTCCTTCACCGGAGTAAACTGCATGGCATGTCCTCTTCCCTTCGGTTTGTCCGGCTGAGTAAATACTGCAGCCACCTCATGCTCAGAATTCAGCAGTGCCTCCAATGTACCGACTGCGAAGTCCGGTGTTCCCATAAAGACAACTCTCATCCTTAAGCATCCTCCTCTGATGAGAGATCTTCATTGTTTATAAGATCTCCCTCTACCATCTCTGTATACATTTTTCCATCCAGATGATCGCACTCATGGCAGATTGCTCTCGCCATCAGCTCGGTACCTTCCAGAATGAATTCTTCCATGTTTTCGTCAAAAGCCTTTACCTTTACATAGTCCGGTCTGGTAACTACGCCGCTCTTTCCCGGAAGGCTTAAGCATCCCTCATATCCGGTCTGTTCTCCGGAGGTTTCCAGGATCTCCGGATTGATCAGAACAATACCGCCCTCGCCGATATCGATGACAACGATACGCTTCAGAATACCGACCTGAGGTGCAGCAAGTCCTACTCCGGACTCTGCATACATTGTCTCAAACATATCGTCGATCAGATCAGAGATTCTAGGTGTGATCTCCTTTACTTCCTTACAGTGTTTCTCAAGAACAGGATCTCCCTGCAGTCTGATTGTTCTAAGTGCCATTGTTCTCTCCTTTTTATCCTTACATCTGGTGAAGATCATAGGTGACATTTACTCTCTCAAATCCCCTGTTGATCTCAATATATTTTTCGAGAAGCTGTTTTATCACAGACAGCTCCTGCTTTTTCTCCGCTTTGATATACAGTACCATCCGATACTGATCTGCGATTTTCGCGATCGACTCGGGTGCCGGTCCGAAGATCGCAACTTCCTGCATCTGTTTCTGTTCCTTCACCCGCGCTGCAAATGCTGCCAGATACTCCATCGCATGATTCAGATAATCCTCCTCCGGACAGCTGACATGCACAGAGAGCATCCGTCTGACCGGCGGGTAGTTTCCCAGAAGCCGATAACTGATCTCCTCCCGATAAAAAGCCTCATAATCCTGCACCGCCGCGGTCGTGACCGCATAATGCTCCGGATCATAAGTCTGTATCACAACTTTGCCTGCGAGTTCTCCTCGCCCTGCACGCCCCGCTGCCTGAGTCAGAAGCTGAAAAGTCCGCTCCGCAGCTCGGTAGTCCGGAGTATGCAGTGACAGATCTGCCGCAAGCACGCCGACAAGCGTTACTGCTGGAAAGTCATGTCCCTTTACGATCATCTGCGTTCCGATCAGGATGTCTGCCTCGTGATTGGAAAAGGCTGACAGAATCTTCTCGTGCCCGTCCTTCTCTCTGGTCGTATCCATGTCCATACGCAGTACTTTTGCTTCCGGAAACAAATTTTTTACAGTATCTTCTACCTGCTGCGTTCCGATGCCGAAGCCTGATAAAAATTCTGATCCGCAGTTCGGACAGCTCTTTGGTCTCGGCTGCTCGTAGCCGCAGTAATGGCAGACCATGCGGCTGCCTCTGTGTACAGAGAGTGAAACATCACAGTGCGGGCAGGTAATCACCTGACCGCAGCTTCTGCACGACAGAAATCCGGCATATCCTCGTCTGTTCAGAAACAGCATCGCCTGCTGCTTCCGTTCGAGAGTTTCCGTCAGATTTTCACGCAGTGTATCACTGAGTATGGTCCGATTTCCTTTTCTGAGCTCCTCCCTGAGATCCACGATCTCTACTGACGGCAGATGGCTTTGCGCCGCTGCACGCATGGTCAGTCGATACAGACCGTATTCTCCTGAAAGTGCTCTGCTGTAAGACTCCAGAGAAGGTGTTGCAGATCCGAGAAGCACACTGGCATTCTCCAGCTCAGCTCTCCGGATCGCTGCTTCCCTCGCGTGATATCTCGGCATCGTCTCACTCTGATAACTTGATTCATGTTCCTCATCCATCACGATCAGTCCAAGGTGCGGGAATGGTGTAAACAGCGCCGAGCGCGGACCGATCATAATGTCGATCTCTCCTGCAGCTGCTCTCACAAACTGATCATAGCGTTCTCCGGCGGAAAGTCTCGAATGGATGATCGAAATACGATCGCCAAACCGACGATAGAATCTCATGACGGTCTGATAGGTCAGGGCTATCTCAGGGATCAGAACGATCGCCTGACGCCCTTCTCTGATCGTTCGATCGATCAGTTCCATGTATACCTCTGTCTTTCCGCTTCCTGTGATGCCGAACAGCAGTGCTGTGCGTTTCTGTCTTTCCTTCCACTGTTGCCAGATTCCTTCTACCGCTTCCCTCTGTTCTGCATTCAGAGTTCTGCGTATATCCGGATGCCGGGCTACCTGAAATGCACGGCGATATTCTGTCTCCGTGTGAATATGGATCAGCTGTTCCTGCTCAAGATATTTCAGCGTAGCTGTGGATATATGAAGTTTTCCGATGACCAGCTCATAGGGAAGTTCTCCCTCCTCCAGGAGGGCAAGCATCAGCCGTTCTCTTGCATTCTGATGTTTTTTTCGAAAAATATTCAGACGATCCAGTGCTTCTTCCTGATCAACGATCAGTGAAACGGTGCGGCTGATTCGCTTCTGTACCTTCTTTTTTACCGGAATTACCGTGCGCAGCGCCTGGATCATGGTGGAACCATAGGTTTCCCGCATCCAGGCTGCCAGCGTAACCAGACGGTCTTCTCCGTTCAGAGATTCCGTGTCTGTCAGTATTTCCGAAATATCCTTTATGCGTCCCGCATCCAGCTTTAATGTCTCTGAAATGCCTACCACATAGCCTTTTGTCGGACGGTTTCCCTTTCCAAAGGGAACCACAACGACAGAGCCTGTGCAGATCTTTTCACGAAACTGCTCCGGAATGCGGTACTGAAAGGTATGATCCAGCTTTTCATGGGAAATATCTATGATGATATCCGCAAATACGTCCGTCATCTTACTGTGCCGCAGCGGCATCCTCCTCTAAAATTTCAGCGATCAGGACTCTCTCATCCATCGGATGCTTCACGCCTCGAATCTCCTGATAATCCTCATGTCCCTTTCCGGCAAGCACGATGACATCTCCCGGCTGTCCATGATGGATCGCATAGCGGATAGCTTCCTTACGGTCAACGATCTTGATATATTCTCCGTCTGTCTTTCTGATACCCACTTCGATATCGGCAAGAATTGCTTCCGGCTCCTCAAAACGCGGGTTATCTGATGTGATGATGGTGAAATCCGCCAGCTGTCCTGAGACCTCTCCCATCTCAAATCTTCTGGATCTGGAACGGTTTCCTCCGCATCCAAACAGACATACCAGACGCTTCGGCTGATACTCCTTCAGTGTGGACAGCAGACTCTTCAGACTCATGGCATTATGCGCATAATCGATCATCAGGGTAAAATCATCTGAAACCTTGATCATCTCAATACGTCCTTTTACTTTTGCACTCTTTAATGCTGTCAGAATGTTCTCATTAGACACTCCGAAATGATCGCAGACCGCGATTGCTGCCAGTGAATTATAAACACTGAATTTTCCCGGAAGATCAAGCTGTACCGGGAACTGTATCTTTCCTGTCAGATCATAGGCAATACCGAGATAGCCCGGATCAGATACCAGATGAAGTCCGGATGCATGATAATCAGACTCCTCTACCAGACCATAGGTCACTACCTCACAGGTATGACCCTCCAGGATCTGTGCAAGATGTGGATCATCCGCATTGAAGATACCGAGCTTGCACTGGCGGAACAGCATTGCCTTGCACTGCAGATATTCCTCAAAACTTCCATGCTCTGCAGGTCCGATGTGATCCGGCTCAAGATTTGTGAAAATACCGATTTCAAACTCGATTCCTGCTGTACGGTGAAGCATCAGTCCCTGGGAAGAAACCTCCATGACGACACTGTCGCAGCCTGCTTCCACCATGCGTGCAAAATATTCCTGTACTTTGACGGACTCCGGCGTGGTATTGCTTGCCGGGATCACTTCATCCCCGATGATCGCTTCGATCGTACCGATCAGTCCGACCTTGTGGCCTGCGGCCTCCAGAATGGATCTGATCATATAAGTAGTAGTTGTCTTTCCCTTTGTCCCCGTAATACCGATGACTTTCAGCTTTTCTGCCGGATTTCCATACCAGGCTGCTGAAATCAGTGCCATCGCATAGCGTGTGTCCTCTACCTGAATCACAGTTACAGAATCCGGTACCTCGACCTTATTCTGTACTACAAGCACTGCTGCTCCCTTTGCAGCAACCTCTGCTGCATAGGTGTGACCGTCTGACACTGCACCGACGATACAGAAGAACAGTGAACCCTCTTTCACTCTTCTGGAGTCATTATAGATTCCTGTAACCTCAACATCCACACTGCCCTGCAGGCAGGTATACGAAAGCTTACTCAATAACTCTGTCAGTCTCATATTGCGCCTCCTTTTCATAAGACATAGCATAGCACAGATGAAAAATCATAGCAAGAATCTGAACAAAAAAAGAACAGCAGACATATGAGAAATGCTGCCGTTCTTCTTAATATCTTAGGCTTCTGCCGGAACGTCTTTGATACTGAAGCTGATGCGTCCCATCTTATCCTTGCCAAGGCAGATAACTTTTACTTCCTGGCCAAGGCTGAGCACATCCTCTACCTTCTCAACACGCTGTTTTGCGATCTTGGAAATGTGAACCATACCCTCTTTGCCCGGAGCGAACTCGAGGAAAGCACCGAACTCTTTGATGCTGACAACCTTACCTGTGAAGATCTGTCCTGCCTCAAAATCAGTAGTGATGATACGGATCATATCCATAGCATTTGCCATTGCTTCCTTGTCGGTACCGCAGATAGAAACGGAACCGTCATCTGTGATATCGATCTTAACACCGGTCTGCTCGATGATCGCATTGATCGTCTTACCGCGCTGTCCTACAACATCACCGATCTTCTGCGGGTCAATGGAGATCTGCAGGATCTTCGGTGCGTACTCGCTGACTTCTGTTCTCGGCTCGTCGATCGCTTTTGCCATAACCTCATTCAGGATGTAGGTTCTTGCTTCCTTCGTGCGGGCAATTGCCTCCTCGATGATCGGACGGGTCAGACCATGGATCTTGATATCCATCTGGATAGCGGTGATACCATCATGAGTACCTGCTACCTTAAAGTCCATATCTCCAAAGAAGTCCTCAAGACCCTGGATATCGGTCAGAACGATGTAATCATCGTCGGTCTCTCCGGTCACCAGTCCGCAGGAAATACCTGCTACCGGCTTCTTGATCGGTACACCTGCAGCCATCAGAGACATGGAAGATGCACAGATACTTGCCTGAGAAGTAGAACCGTTGGACTCGAAGGTCTCGGAAACGGTACGGATCGCATATGGGAACTCTGCCTCACTCGGGAGAACCGGAACCAGCGCACGCTCTGCAAGAGCACCGTGACCGATCTCACGACGTCCCGGACCTCTGGACGGCTTTGTCTCACCTACAGAATAGCTCGGGAAATTATAGTGATGCATATATCTCTTGCTGGTCTCAGCGACATCCAGTCCGTCGATCTTCTGAGACTCAGAGAGCGGTGCAAGTGTTGTGATCGTACAGATCTGTGTCTGTCCTCTGGTGAACATTGCAGAACCGTGTACTCTCGGCAGAAGGTCAACTTCTGCTGCCAGCGGACGAATCTGGTTGATCGCACGTCCATCCGGGCGCTTGTGATCCTTCAGAATCATCTTACGAACAGTCTTCTTCTGATACTGGTAAACAGCCTCATCCAGAACTGCGAGCCACTCCTCGTTCTCAGCAAAAGCCTCTGTCAGCTTTTCCTTGACTTCGCGGATATTTGCCTCTCTGGTCTGCTTGTCATCACTGAATACAGCAACTTCCATCTCTTCCGGAGTGACTACTGTCTTCATGGCAGCAAACAGCTCTTCCGGAACAGCACAGCTGGTGTAGCTGTGTTTTTCTTTTCTGCACTCAGCAACGATCGTATCGATAAAGCGGATAACATCCTGGTTGATCTCATGTGCAGCAAAAATTGCCTCGATCATCTTTGCTTCCGGAACTTCCTTCGCACCTGCCTCGATCATGATGACCTTGTCTCTGGTGGATGCTACGGTAAGCTGAAGATCAGATACTGCCTTCTGAGCTGCATTCGGATTGAATACGAACTCGCCGTCGATCAGACCTACCTGTGTGGTTGCTGTCGGACCGTCAAACGGAATATCTGAGATCGCAGTTGCGATTGCAGAACCAAGCATAGCGGTCAGCTCCGGCGCACAGTCCGGATCTACAGACAGAACCAGGTTGTTTAAAGTTACATCATTGCGGTAATCCTTCGGGAACAGCGGACGCATCGGTCTGTCGATAACACGTGCGGTCAGGACAGCATTCTCAGATGCCTTACCCTCTCTCTTGTTGAATCCACCCGGGATCTTACCTACAGAGTACATCTTCTCTTCGTACTCTACGCTCAGCGGGAAAAAGTCAATTCCTTCTCTCGGCTTTTCGGAAGCTGTTGCAGTAGACAGCACAACAGTGTCGCCGTAATGCATCAGAGCTGCGCCGTTTGCCTGTGCAGCAACTCTTCCGACATCCACACGCAGGGTTCTTCCTGCGAGTTCCATCGTATAACTCTTGTACATAGTTTTCTCCTTAAAACCGTTCTAATACCATAAAAGAGGGCGGTATCGCCCGCCCTCCTCGATCGATTATTTTCTGATTCCTAACTTCGCAATTAAAGCACGGTATCCTTCAATATCAGTTTTCTTTAAATAAGCCAGAAGACCACGTCTCTGACCTACCATCTTAAGAAGACCTCTTCTTGAATGATGATCCTTCGGATGAACTTTCAGATGCTCGGTGAGCTCCTGAATTCTGGCAGTAAGAACTGCGATCTGTACCTCCGGTGAGCCTGTATCGCCTTCCTTGCGAGCGTACTCAGCCATAATTGCCTGCTTCTTTTCCTTTGAAATCATAATCATATCCTCCTTTTCTTAAATCAACGCGAAACACTAAGGAACGGTCGGAGACTCCAACTCCTGAGTGTCTGCTATTTGTGTTTCACACACGATGCATATTGTAGCATGCCAAAATCCGAACGTCAACATATAAAAACAGAAATTTATCTCATTCCCAGATTTACCTGTCCGGTAACATATATAATGCCTCCGATCAGGATCAGCAGAAAGCCGGCATAGTACAGTTTCCTGCTTCTGCTCATTTTCTGAGCTGTTTCTTCTATATAGAAATCCGTCGGATCTTCTTCCCTGTATTTTATCCTTACCTTATCATTCACACGATAATAATGCGGATTGCTGTTTCCTGCCCTGCTCTTTTCACGGTACAGCCTGCCTCCTGCATAGAAGGTGACTACCGGATAATAATATCCGCTGTCCGGATTTCCGTTTACGATCTGAGCAACGGTTCCATCGGTCCTGCCTCCGTATTTCAGATGGGCTACCCGGTTCTTTTCAAGAACTGCACCGAGTACGATGCAGAGCCCGCCAAGGATCATACATATGATTGCCGTATTTATCATGCTTTTTCTCCAAAATAGGCTCGTCCGAACAGAATATCTCGATGCATCTGTTCTTTCAGCTCGTCAATGGAGTCGAATTTCTGTTCCGGACGTTCAAACCCATGCAGCTGTACTTCAATCGTCTGTCCGTATAAATCTTCATCAAAATCAAAAAGATAGGTCTCCACTCCTCGGAAAAGTTCTCCGATCGTCGGCTTGAATCCGATATTGGTCACGCCCTCATAGATCTCCCCGTTCCAGAGTGTTTTTGTTGCGTATACTCCGTTCGGAGGAAGCAGCTTATGTACGGATGGAATCAGATTTGTCGTCGGCATACCGAGTGTTCTTCCGATTCTTCTTCCGTGAAGCACCTCTCCCTGTACAGAATACGGATAACCGAGCAGTTCCGCCACCAGCTCCATCTCACCTCTGCTGAGCGCTTCCCTCACGTAAGTGCTGCTGATCACGCGGTCCTGATACATTTCTTTTTCTACGACTTCGAGCTGATATCCCAGCTTTGTCTGCAGTTTTTTCAGGAGTTCCACATTGCCCCTTCTCTGATATCCAAAACAGAAGTCACTGCCGACTGTGATATACTTTGCTCTGAATCTTTTTACCAGTATTTCACTGACAAATTCCTCCGGAGGCATATGGGCGATCTCCGGAAGAAACGGACAGTCGATCCACCAGGATACTCCGAGCTTCTTCAGCCTGTCCTTTTTCTCGCCAAGGGTCAGCAGCGCATCTGCCTGCGGATCCGGCCAGATCGTGATCACGACACTTGCAAGACCTTCTTTCTCCTTCGCACACACTCTGGATATCAGCTGCTGGTGACCTCTGTGAAGTCCGTCAAATTTTCCAAGAGTGATCGCCGTATCACGATCCAGGTTAAAATCCATAAATCCTTCAATATACTTCATATTTACTGTCCATTATTTATTCGGAAGGAACATTTTTACCGGCTGGTATCTGTCTTTTTTCCTGTTGAAAACATACAGTCCGAAAAAGACACCTTCTGAATTGTACATTCTGACCTCATCACCGGTTTCCTTATGATAGATAGCTTCTGATGGATCAACTGCGGTAACTGCTTCTCTCATCTGCTCCACCTGAAGCGGAAGCAGCGGATTTCCATTGTCCAGCAGACGATCAAACAGCGGGATCGTCCTGTATGCCGGGCAGGCAGCAAATACCTGCTCCACCGGTACGATACTTTCCATCAGTCTGTCCGCTTCCGAAAACTCCTTTATCTGATCCAGGGTCAATGCATTCTCCAGTGAAAAGGTGCCGACTCTGGTGCGTGTAAGCTGCTCCATGCAGCCGCCGCATCCCAAGACCGCTCCGATATCATGGCAGAGCGTCCGGATATAGGTGCCTTTGGAACAGGTCACCTCGATCGTCACTCTCGGAAGCTCCATCTTTTCGATCACGATCTTTCGGATCTGTACCCTTCTGGCTTTTCGCTCTACTTCTTTTCCCTCTCTGGCAAGCTCATAAAGCTTTTTACCATTTACCTTCAATGCCGAATACATCGGCGGGATCTGATCATAGTCCCCTTCAAAGGAGAGGATCGCTTCCTTCACCTTTTCCTCATCCACAGTCACCTCAGCAGTAGTAAGTACGGTGCCGGAGGTATCCTGCGTGTCAGTCGTCTGCCCAAGCAGAAGTACTGCACGATAGGTCTTCTCATGATCAGTCAGAAGATCACAGAGCTTTGTCGCATTTCCCAGACACACCGGCAGTACCCCCACCGCATCCGGATCGAGCGTTCCGGTGTGACCTATCTTTTTCTGATGAAGGATCCCTCTCAGCTTTGCAACCACATCGTGAGAGGTGAATCCTTTCTCTTTGTGTACGTTAATGATTCCGTTTATCATCTGTTCTGTCTCTGATCAAGACTGCAGAGCTGCTGCTTCCGCATCAAGCATCTGCTTCTCGATATGTGCTGTCAGATTATTCACTACATCATGGAAGCTTCCCTGCATCTCGCAGCCGGCTGCACGGATATGTCCGCCGCCTCCGAAATACTTTGCAACTACGCTGCAGTCCACAATATTCTTGGAGCGAAGGCTGACCTTGTACTCCTGATTGCCGAGCTCATAGAGGAAGATCGCAACCTCAACGCCTTTGGTAAGACGAAGCTGGCTGACGATTCCTTCCAGATCAGAATAACCTACTTCAAAGAAATCGAGATCTTTCAGTTTGATCACACTGATGATGCACTTTCCGTCCAGCACAAGCAGGCTCTCAAGAAGCGCTTTTCCCAGAATCTGGTTCTGAAGATAGGTTTTCTCATAGAACGTCTTGTCAACGATCTCACTGAAATTGATGCCTTTGCGCATCAGATTCGCAGCAACCTCCATGGTCTCCGGAGAAGTACAGGAGTACTGGAATACACCGGTATCATTGATAATACCGACATAGAGAACTTCTGCGATCTCCTTTGTGATTTTATCGTAATCCATCACATGATAGAGCAGCTCACAGGTGGAGCTGATATCACCGTCAATGAAATTGACATCCCCGTAGCCCTCATTGCTGACATGGTGGTCATAGCAGACAGTCTTTTTCGCGCTGTCGAAATATTTCACAGCATCTCCGAGACGCTTTTTGTCTGCGCAGTCCACTGCGATAAAGAGATCAAACTCCTTATCTTCCTCACAGGAATGCTGAATTTTATCCATACACGGAAGAATCTCAAATGACTGCGGGATCTCGCCGAGGTAAATGGAGACCTCCTCGATCTGCGGATAATTCTGTGTAAGATAAAGATAAAGACTGATGCAGGCACCGACGCAGTCGCCATCCGGACGGATGTGACCGGCAATACCTATCGTACGGACATCCTCGAGTTCAGCTGCAATCTCCCTGGTCTGTATCATTCTTCATCCTCCTTCTTCTGTTCTGTCTCTTCTTCCGGGCGTTCTTCTACACGATTCTCATCGATCAGCTTTGACATTCTTACGCCGTACTCGATCGACTGATCCATCACGAAGCGAAGCTCCGGTGTGTTGCGGAGATTTAAGGTATGTGCAAGCTGACGGCGGATATAGCCGACTGCGCTGCGCAGACCTTCCAGTGTCTTGGCCTGAGCTTCCTCATCGCCAAGTACACTGATGTATACCTTACAGGTCTTCAGATCCGGTGCGACCTCCACCGCTACCACAGAGGTAAGCGGATGGATGCGCGGATCCTTGATTTCACCGCGGATGATATTTGCCAGCTCACGCTGTACTTCACTGTTGATCCGCGTATTTTTAATACTGTTTTTTCTCATAGCTTTTTCCTTATCTATGCAGATTTCAATACATCTCTGTTTCCCGATCTGCTGCTGTTTATCTCGGTACTTCTACCATGATGTAAGCTTCTACCTGGTCGAACTCGGCAAGGTCGTTGAACTTCTCGAATACAAGACCGCACTCGTAACCGCTTCTTACTTCCTTGACATCATCCTTGAAACGCTTCAGGGATGCCAGTGCTCCCTCGAAGATCAGCTTGCCTTCACGAGTAATACGTACAGAACAGCCTCTCTGGAAGGTACCGTCCAGGACATAGGAACCTGCGATGGTTCCAACGCCGGAAGCCTTGAAAAGCTGACGTACCTCTGCATGACCGATCACCTTCTCCTCGTAAACCGGATCCAGCATACCCTTCATAGCTGCCTCTACATCTGCGATCGCATCGTAGATGACACGATAGAGACGTACATCCACGCCCTCACGCTCTGCGGTCACCTTTGCGCTTGCATCCGGACGAACATTGAATCCGATGATGATCGCATTGGAAGCTCCTGCCAGGCTGACGTCGGACTCATTGATCGCACCGACACCGCCGTGGATGATCTTAACTACAACTTCTTCATTGCTCAGCTTAAGCAGACTCTGTTTTACAGCCTCTACAGAACCCTGAACATCTGCCTTTACGATGATGTTCAGCTCCTTTAAGCTGCCTGCCTGGATCTGTGTGAAGAGGTCGTCCAGAGACATTCTTGCCTTGGTCTCCTCAAGCATCTTCTCACGTCCCTGACTGATAAAGGTCTCTGCAAAGTTTCTTGCTTCCTTATCGCTGTCATAAGCAAGGAAGACTTCTCCTGCTCCCGGAACATCGGAAAGACCAAGGATCTCTACCGGTGTGGACGGACCAGCCTCTTTGACTCTTCTTCCCTTATCATCCATCATCGCACGAACTTTACCGTAGCATGCACCTGCCGCTACAGCATCTCCGACATGGAGGGTACCCTTCTGAACCAGAACGGTAGCTACCGGTCCGCGGCCCTTATCCAGCTGAGCCTCCAGAACCAGACCTCTTGCACGGCGGTTCGGATTTGCCTTCAGCTCTGCAACCTCTGCTGTCAGAAGGATCATCTCAAGCAGAGTATCCAGTCCCTCGTGGGTATGTGCAGATACCGGCACAAAGATGGTGCTTCCGCCCCAATCCTCCGGAATCAGCTCGTACTCGGAGAGTTCCTGTTTTACACGGTCAATATTTGCACCCGGCTTATCGATCTTGTTGATCGCAACGATGATCTCGATGCCGGCAGCCTTTGCATGGCTGATAGCCTCAACGGTCTGCGGCATAACACCGTCATCTGCAGCGACAACAAGGATCGCGATATCTGTTGCATTTGCACCACGCATACGCATAGCAGTGAATGCCTCATGTCCCGGGGTATCCAGGAAAGTGATCTTCTGGCCATTGACAGAAACCATGTATGCACCGATGTGCTGTGTGATTCCGCCTGCCTCTTTTGCGATTACGTGGGTGTTACGGATGGCATCCAGAAGGGAAGTCTTACCATGGTCTACATGACCCATAACGCAGACAACCGGAGCTCTCATTACCATGGTGCTCTCGTCTTCCTCGGTCTCCTTCAGCATTTCCTCTACAAGGTCGACCTTGACCTCATGCTCTGCGATGCAGTTGTACTCTAATGCGATCTCCTCAGCAGTATCAAACTCGATCTCATGGTTCACAGTCACCATCATGCCCTGCATAAAGAGCTTTTTCACGATCGCAGATGCCTGGATCTTCAGAAGATCTGCCAGCTCACGGATGGTCAGACGATCCGGAATCGTAATGGTGCGAACCTCATCCTTAGCCGGTGCCGGAGTCTCAACCTTTACCGGTTTGATGAACTTGCCTGCGGTTCTTGCCGGCTTTCCGTTATTGTTATTCTTCTGGTTCGGACGTCCCTGGCTCTTGCCTTCCTGCTTGTCGAATTTGCTGTGCTTGTTGTACTTATCCTTATCCTTCTCCTTATCGGCACGGATACGGGATTCCTTGGTGATCGGCTTGCTGGCGATTTCCGGAGCTGCGCTGCGGCCCTGTCCGTTTCTGCCGCGGTTGTTCTGACCATCACGGTTGAATCCGCCCTGACGGTTGTCGCGGTCGCCGTAGCTTCTCTGTCCATCACGGTTGAATCCACCCTGACGGTTGTCA
>JAUNAF010000115.1 GCA_030527715.1 Eubacteriales bacterium | reverse complement strand
ACTGAGGTATTTTCTATTTTCAACATCCACGTTTTAAACTATACAGGAAGCTCCTGTCAGCATTTTTCCCATTTTCCGGTCTTAACGGATTTCAGCACCGCACCGATGATCGCATCCACTCTTGCACCCATTTCAAAATTGCAGATATATTCTCCGCCATGCATCGCCTGCATCAAAGCATGCGCCTGCAGCGTTTTCATGTCGTCAAAGGCAATGGCAATGCCGCCTGCCGGCTGGAAGTACTTAAAGCCCTCATGCTGCGGGTTCAGCAGTACGGTTCTGAAACCGCAGTCTCTTCCGCTGTCTTTGTCCGCATCTGCCTTGAAATATACCTGTACCTCACACATACGCTCCAGATTGTAAACCACGGTTCCTTCGGTTCCCTGGATCTCATAGTAGAAATAGTTCTTTCTTCCTGTTGCCACACGGGAGGAGGAGAAGTCTCCGATCGCTCCGTTTTCATATTTTACCAGGAAAGTGATCACATCATCATTTTCTACCTGACCCATCTCGGAAGAGCCGGGCTTCAGCGGTCTTTCCGGAATCACAATGGAAGATACACCCATAACCTCAGACATGTTTCCGAGGATCATCTGGGATACGCTGAGAAGGTGGGAGCACAGATCGCCCAGTGCGCCGGAGCCAGCCAGCTTGTTGATGTGTCTCCACGCAAGAGGAATAGACGGATCCAGCAGCATATCCTGATCATAGGTCGCATGGACACGCATGATCTTTCCGAGTTTTCCTGACTTTACCAGCTCTGCGACATACTGATTGGCAGGATTCATAATATTGGAAAATCCGCAGTAATTCACAACGCCCTTCTCCTCAGCCAGATCAGCCAGTTCCCTGGACTGCTCGGCTGTCAGAGACAGCGGCTTCTCACAGAATACATGCTTGCCGTTCTCCAGTGCAGCCTTTACCATCTCAAAGTGCATGCTGTTCGGTGTTGCCACATCCACAAGATCGATCTGAGGATCTGTCACAACATCCATCCAGTTTGTCGTATATCTGTTGTAGCCCATTGCAGAGGCAAATGCAGACACCTGCTGCTCGCTGACATCACTGACCATCTCGAAAACCGGCATATCATCTCCGAAAATCATTCTTGCATTATGAAATGCGGTCGTATGTGCCTTGCCCATCCATCCTGCTCCGATCAGACCGATTTTGATTTCTTTCATTGCTCTTCTCCTTTTTGATCCTGCATTGTTGTGGTTAAAAATCCTGTTTTTTCTTTTCCCAATTCACGGAAAACACCGTTCCTGCAAAGCATTTTAATGATATTTTGCTTTTTATCTGTGTTTCGCTTTTCTTTTTGACACGCCTATATTATCATCATAAAACAAGACAATCACGCTCATGGCGTGTCAAAAATATGCATTTTTTGCTGTATATCAGTGTATTTATTTTCTGTTTATTGGCAGCCTATTTCTTATCAGGAGGGGAATCGGACAGTATGAATCTTCGTCAGCAGGGAATTATTCGAACCGAATCAGGCATTCTGGAAAAACAGGGCATCTACTTTCATAACGCCTCTTCCTTCGCTCAGCAGTATCTGTACTATGGACTTTGGGGTGCGGAATATGTCTGCACGGAACCATACCAGGTGAATCGGAGAGATTTTCAGGCTTTTTTATTGTTTTACATCAGGGAAGGTGCCATGCAGGTAACCTACAGGAATCAGTGCTTTACCGCAAAGACCGGAGATGTTGTGCTGCTGGACTGTCAGCATCCCCACCGCTATGCCGCAGTGAATCAAGTCAGATTCTCCTGGTTTCATTTTCAGGGTTCCGCCTCCTCAGCCTATTGCCGGGAGCTGTGGCATAGCAGCGGCGCGCACTTTCCCGATTCCTCCGTCCTCTCTGACAGTTTTGATCAGATGCTCCGACTGTTTCAGCTCGGTCAGGAGGCAGATGACCAGATCTCGGTCGGCATTCACAGCATTCTTTCTCACCTGCACTCCAGGCCGAATGCTCAGGGCACTCCTGTACAGCATCTCTCTCCTCAGATCGCCAGGGCAAAGCAATGGCTCACAGAGCATGCACTGGAATCGATCTCGATAGAGGCGGCCGCAGACATTGCCGGTCTCAGCCGGTATCACTTCACCAGAAGATTTCAGAGAGAGGCAGGAAACAGCCCCTATACCTATCTTCTGGAGGTAAGATTGACCTACGCAAAGCAGCAGCTTACAGAGACGGAGAACAGCGTGGAACAGATCGCTTTTGACTGTGCCTTCAGCTCCTCTTCCAACTTTATCCGTGCCTTCAAAAAAAGTACCGGCATGACTCCTCACCAGTTCCGAATGCTGGCATATTAGCGGAAAGTACAGCCCGAATCGAAACATCAGCGAATCTTCATCAGCCGCGAACACCGGTATTTCAGAGGAAAGTAAGGCCTGAATCGAAACATCGGCGAATCTTCATCAGCCGCGAACACCGGTATATTAGAGAAAGATCACAAAAACCCGAAAAGCTGCTCGGCATGAGCAGCTTTCCGGGTTTTTTAAGAATTGGAGTATGTTTATAGGATCTGCTTCTTAAAACGGGAGATCAAGAAGCATAATCTGCTACGTTATCTGCGGTAACCGGTTCAAAGGGTACCCACATTACACGGCCGGTCTCATCGAGTTCATACTCGGTTCCTTCATTTAACGGAGTACCGTTGATCAGGTTGACGCATGCCATTAATGCACCTCTTCCCTGTCCGATCGGATCCTGGAAGACTGTCATCGCCATTGTTCCCTCCTGAATTGCTGCACAGCCGTCAGCTGTCGCGTCAATTCCGACTACCGGAACAGAAGACGGATCGATGTTTGCATTTTTCATTGCCTCGATCGCACCGAGTGCCATCTCATCGTTGTTCGCGATGATGCAGTCGAATTCCGCTCCGGAAGCAAGGACGGTAGAAACCTGGTTCATTGCCTCTGCACGATCCCACTCGCAGGCAAGATCAGACTGGATAGCGGTCGGATTCAGCCCGTTTTCCTTCATCGTTGTGATCGGATACTCACTGCGGTCTGTTGTGCTGTTCATGCCGAGCGTACCGCTGATCATCAGATAATTCACATCTGTCTTTCCCTGTTCTTTGAAATACTCTGACAGATACTCACCCTGATAGATTCCGGCCTGCTTTTCCTCGGAGGAAACTACCGCAGAATTCTCTGTAAGATCATCCATGTTTTCCGGCATACGATTTACAAATACGATCTTCATATCGCCTGCAGCCTCGATGCACTGTGCAGTCGTATTCGGATCGATCATGTTGACGATGACAGCCTTCTGACCTGCATTTCTTGCAGTCTCGATAAAGGAAAGCATCTTGTTTGTATCATCCTGTGCATCCTGAGACACGAGATTAATTCCCATGGAAGCCGCTGCTTCGGATGCAGCAGATTCTACCATACTGCGGAACTGATCGCGGCTGGACATGATCAGCGTGATATCACCGATTTCGGACACATCGCCGGCAGCTGTTGAAGAAGCTGCTGTGGATGCCGCTGTGGATGCTGCGGAGGTTGAAGATGCAGTTGCTGAAGATCCGCATCCTGCCACACCCATTGCCATTGCTGCTGCGATTGCCATTACTTTCAGTCCTGTTTTTCTCATACTTACTCCTTTTTTGGGTAAAAACAGATTTCCTGCTTCTTTGTTGATCATTTTTTGTTGATCGTTTCTTTATTGGCTGTTCTTTGTCCGACTCAGCACCACTCCATAATCGCCTTTACTGCCGTCTTCGTATCAGTCTCTGGGAAGAGCTCATATCCGACTCTGCCTTCATAGCCGCAGGCTTCCAGATGACGAATCACTTTCTTATAGTTGATCTCTCCTGTTCCCGGCTCATGTCTGCCCGGAGCATCCGCAACGTGGATGTGACCGATCTGGTCCACATAGTTGGTGATCGTATCGCAGATGCATCCCTCGTTGATCTGCATATGGTAGACATCATACAGAACCTTCAGTCTCGGAGATCCGATCAGTCTGCAGATCTCAGCGCCCATCTGTGTTGTCTTCAGGAAGTTGCCGACATGATCTGTAGTGATGTTCAGTGCCTCAAGATTCATGTTGATCTCGTTCTCTTCCGCCATCTTTGCTGCGGCAGTCAAAGTCTTATACATAGAGCAGAGCTTAACTGTGTCGGAGAGCTCATCATAGTGATTGACTACGATTCCGCCGTCTCCCAGTGCATTGGAATGGATCGTCACACTCTTTGCTCCTACCTTCTTTGCCCAGTCCACGGAAGCTTTGAGATCCTTCAGATAAGCTTCATAATGTGTGGGATCGACGAGCGAGTAATCTGCATCTCCGTTAAAACCGGAAATGGTGATGCCTGCCGCTTCCGCTGCTGTTCTGGTTTCCTCAGCATCGCGGATTCTCCAGTCCCAGAATTCTACTGCCTCAAAGCCGTCATTCTTAGCGGCCTGAAAACGATCCTTCCACTCCAGTTCGGTGTAAAGTGTGTCGATACATGCACATTTTCTTAAGCTCATATCTTCCTCCTAATGTTTTTTACATACTCCGTATTTTGTGTTTCATTTTGTGTTTTGTTGTTTCATTACTTCCGTGCTGTTTTGCACATTTATTTTATAACACGCCGTGCATAAAAACACAATGCAAAAAGCTATGGTTATGCGCCAATTTTTCTATGGTTATATTGTGATTATTGCGATATTTTGCAACTTTTTCGACGTGCTTTTTTCTTTTTCCCTGTATTTTTGTGCTTTCCGTGCTTTTTAGAAATCATTACAGGGAAATCTTACTTTCTGCAATTCCACTGCACGGTTTCCGGGCTGCAGGTGGTGGGAATTCTTGTTTCCTGCGTTTCCCCCGCATGGTTCCCAGGCTGAAGGTGGTGGGAATT
>JAUNAF010000114.1 GCA_030527715.1 Eubacteriales bacterium | reverse complement strand
CTCAGTCGGTGCTTCTGTCGGTGCCTCAGTCGGCACCTCCTCCATTACAATTTCAGCTGCGGTTTCCTCTGCTGAAAACTCTGTTCCCGTCTCTTCTGCAAGAGCACTCACATTGGAAAAGAGCATAGAGGCCGTCAGAACGGCGGCCATCCCCATTCTCCAGCGATTCTTCATTTTTATCCTCCATTTCTGATTTCAAGCAATATTTGATTATTTCATCATCCCCGTTATGGCTTCGCTATTGCTTGAGTATATCACCTATCAAAACCTATTTCTACCAAAACTTTGTGACATTCTTTGTGATAGTTTTAAGTTTTGTTATATTTTTGTAACATTTTCTAAACATGTAGAACATGAAAGATGATTACGGAAATCCAGCCTCCATGGACTGTAAAATTCATCAGAAAATTGGCCGAATTTCGAAAGAAAAGGCTGAAATATTGCAAAAAGAGCTGCCGCTCTCATAACCGGAACCCGGTCAGAAAAGCAGCAGCTCTTATAAAAATTTCTTATGAATTTTATTTTTCTTTGATCTGTGCATGCAGTGCCTGCAGTGAGTGAACCTCTCCCTTGCCGTGATGCTGAACATAGAGAATTCCCTCTGCGGTTGCCTTTGCAGCTGCGATCGTTGTCATGTACGGGATCTTCTCCTTGATCGCTGTCTTTCTCAGATAGCTGTCGTCATGGACGCTGTCCTTGCCGATCGGGGAGTTGACGATCAGATCGATCTTGCCGTTGGTCATCAGATCCTGGATATTCGGTCTGCCCTCGTAAAGCTTCTTCACCTTCTCAGCCTCGATGCCTGCCTCTCTGATGGTATCGCAGGTATTGCCGGTTGCAAGGATCTTGAATCCAGCCTCCTCAAATGCCTTTGCTACTTCCACTGCCTCAGCTCTGTCCTTGCGGTTCACACTGATCAGAACAGTTCCGGAAAGCGGCAGTCTGGACTGTACAGCCTCCTGAGCCTTGTAGAATGCCTCACCTGAGGACTTGGAAAGTCCGAGTACCTCACCGGTAGAACGCATCTCAGGTCCGAGGATCGGGTCTACCTCCTGGAACATATTGAACGGGAAGGCTGCCTCCTTCACTCCGAAGTAAGGAATATCCTGCTCTTTCAGCTCCGGAACCGGTGACGGACGTCCGGTCAGATCTGAGGTGATGATGTCAGTTGCTAGCGGTACCATGCGGATGTTGCAGACCTTGGATACCAGCGGAACGGTACGGGATGCACGCGGATTTGCCTCCAGTACATATACTCTGTCATTCTCGATCGCATACTGCATATTCATCAGTCCGCGGACATGCATCTCCTCAGCGATCTTTCTTGTGTACTCTTTGATCGTCTCAACATTCTCTGCAGAAATGTGCTTTGACGGGATGATACAAGCGGAGTCACCGGAGTGAACACCTGCCAGCTCGATGTGCTCCATAACTGCCGGAACAAATGCGTGAGTTCCATCACTGATCGCATCTGCCTCGCACTCCAGTGCGTGGTTCAGGAAACGGTCGATCAGGATCGGACGATCCGGTGTAACACCAACTGCTGCTTCCATGTATCCTTTCATGCTCTCATCATCGTAAACGACTTCCATGCCGCGGCCGCCAAGTACGTAGGACGGACGAACCATCACCGGATAACCGATCTTGGCTGCGATTTCAAGTGCCTCGTCTACGGTGGTTGCCATGCCTGACTCCGGCATCGGGATCTCAAGCTTCTCCATCATCTCACGGAACAGGTCACGGTCCTCTGCCAGATCGATCACTGCCGGGGAAGTACCAAGGATACGCACACCGTTCTTCTCCAGCTCTGCTGCAAGATTCAGCGGTGTCTGTCCGCCGAACTGTGCGATCACACCTACCGGCTGCTCCTTCTTGTAGATGCTGAGTACATCCTCCAGAGTCAGCGGCTCAAAGTAGAGCTTGTCGGAGGTATCGTAGTCTGTGGAAACCGTCTCCGGATTACAGTTTACGATGATCGTCTCAAATCCAAGTTTTTTCAGTGCAAGTGCTGCGTGTACACAGCAGTAGTCAAACTCGATACCCTGTCCGATACGGTTCGGACCGCCGCCGAGGATCATAACCTTCGGCTTAGCTGTGCTGACCGGGTTCTTGTCCTCTGCATTGTAGGTTGAGTAATAATATGCATTGTCCTTTGTACCGCTTACGTGAACGCCTTCCCAGGCCTCCTCCACGCCGAGTGCGATACGGTGGTTTCTGATCTCCTCCTCAGAGATCTCAAGGATCTGGCTCAGATATTTATCAGAGAAACCGTCCTTCTTTGCTGCAATCAGATTTGCATCCTGCGGAAGTACTCCCTTCTGAGCTTCCAGAGCCTTCTCTTCCTCAACGAGCTCCTTCATCTGCTCTAAGAACCATACCTTAACCTTGGTGATCTCATTGATCTCCTCCGGTGTAGCACCCTTCTTGATTGCCTCATACATAATGAAGTGACGGTCACTGGACGGAGTGATCAGCAGGTGAAGCAGCTGCTCCTTGTCCATTGCCTCGTATTTTGCGATATGACCAAGACCGTAGCGTCCTGTCTCCAGGCTGCGGATAGCCTTCTGGAAAGCTTCCTTATAGGTCTTACCGATACTCATGACTTCGCCGACTGCACGCATCTGTGTGCCCAGCTTGTCCTCTACGCCCTTGAACTTCTCGAATGCCCAGCGAGCAAACTTGATCACTACATAATCTCCGTCCGGTACATACTTATCCAGTGTACCGTACTTGCCGCACTCGATATCTTTTAAGGTAAGTCCGCATGCAAGCAGTGCGCTGACAAAAGCGATCGGGAAACCGGTTGCCTTGGATGCCAGTGCGGAGGAACGTGAAGTACGCGGGTTGATCTCAATAACGATGATACGATCGCTCACCGGATCATGTGCGAACTGTACGTTTGTTCCACCGATTACCTGTACGGATTCTACGATCTTATAAGCCTGCTCCTGAAGACGCTTCTGGCACTCTTCAGAAATGGTAAGCATCGGAGCACTGCAGAAAGAGTCTCCGGTATGTACGCCGAGCGGGTCAATGTTCTCGATGAAGCAGACAGTGATCATATTGTTGTCTGCATCACGCACGACCTCAAGCTCCAGCTCCTCCCAGCCAAGGATGGACTCCTCAACCAGTACCTGGCCAACCAGGCTCGCCTGCAGTCCGCGTTCGCAGACTACTTTTAACTCTTCTTTATTATATACCAGACCGCCGCCGGCTCCGCCCATGGTGTATGCCGGACGCAGAACTACCGGATAACCGAGTCTGTCTGCGATTCTAAGTGCGTCATCAACGGTGTAGGCAACCTCGCTGCGCGCCATCTCGATACCGAGATCGTTCATTGTTTTCTTGAACTCAATACGGTCCTCGCCTCGCTCGATGGCATCTACCTGTACGCCGATGACCTGTACATTATATTTTTCAAGAATTCCTTCCTTTGCCAGCTCTGCGCAAAGATTCAGTCCGGACTGTCCTCCGAGATTCGGAAGCAGTGCATCCGGGCGCTCTTTTGCAATGATCTGCTCCATGCGGCTGACATTCAGCGGCTCGATATATGTTACATCTGCCGTCTCCGGATCAGTCATAATGGTAGCCGGATTGGAGTTTACCAGCACGATCTCATATCCCAGCTTACGCAGTGCCTTGCACGCCTGCGTTCCTGAGTAGTCAAACTCACAAGCCTGACCAATGATAATCGGACCGGAACCAATGATAAGCACCTTGGAAATGTCACTTCTTTTTGGCATTTGGAAACCTCCTGATTTTTCTGAATTGGATCGGATAATCGTTCTTTGCAGGCTGCTCTCTGCCTGCATCCTACCTACTTTATCACATTGATATTTGTTTGTAAATTGCAACTCTTGCTTTTATCCCCAAATTCAACTAGAATTATTTTAATATATCTTATCAAAAAAAGAAATCAAAAAAGAAAATTTTTTCGTGGGAGGCCATTATGAGGATAGGATTTATCGGCTGCGGTAACATGGCAACCGCCATGATTTCCGGTATTTTAGACGCAAAACTTGCACAGAATGAGGAGTTAACAGCTTCCGCCCACTCCGATGCCACACGGCAAAAAATCCGTGAAGAACTGAAAATCACTGCTGCCAGACATAATTCTGAAGTGGCGGAATTCGCAGACATTCTCTTTCTGGCCGTGAAACCCATGTACTATCAGGAGGTTATGGAGGAGATCCGCAGTACCCTGCGGCCGGAACAGATCATCGTGAGCATTGCTCCCGGAAAGACACTTGCCTGGATGGAGGAGATCCTTGGTGCCGGCACGAAGATCATCCGTACCATGCCGAACACTCCCGCCATGGTAAAGGAAGGCATGACTGCTCTCTGCCGCAATGCCTTCGTCACTGATGAAGAGTTTGCTTCCGTCAAAGTTCTGTTTGAAGGCTTCGGTCTTGCTGAGGAAGTTCCGGAGCATCTGATGGATGTTGTGACTGGAGTTTCCGGAAGTTCTCCTGCCTATGTCTATCTTTTTATAGAAGCACTGGCAGATGCCGCGGTCTCCGACGGCATGCCGCGCGCTGCTGCCTACCGTTTTGCTTCTCAGGCAGTGCTCGGCAGTGCAAAAATGGTGCTGGAAACCGGAAAGCACCCGGGAGAATTGAAAGATATGGTTTGTTCTCCGGGCGGTACCACGATCGAAGCGGTGCGCGTTCTCGAAGAAAAGGGGCTCAGAAGTGCTGTCTTTGAAGCCTGCAAAGCCTGCGTCAGAAAAAGTCGCGGGTAAGCAATGGTTTCTTTGATCACAACTCTTGAAACTTCTGGAAAATTGACCTGTTTCCGATTTTTCTTGCTGTAGGTCAAATTTCTGGCTGAGTTTTTTGACCTGTTTCCGATTTTCCTCGATATAGATCAATTTCCTGCCTGAGTTTTTTGACCTGTTTCCGATTTTTTCCGGTATAGGTCAATTTCCTGCCTGAGTTTTTTGACCTGTTATGAAGTGACCTTTGTCAAGAGGTAAATGTTGCTTTCAAACA
>JAUNAF010000113.1 GCA_030527715.1 Eubacteriales bacterium | reverse complement strand
TGTTCGAATTGCTCCGCCTCCCTGACTAAGAAACTGTTTTTTCACAGCTCCTTTTCTTTTGCCTGTGTTATTATCTGATTTTCAGATCAATGACAGTGTCCTCCACAGTGCTTGCAGTCGCCACCGCACTGAATAGACTTGCCATTCTTCTTATCGATGATCATACTGCGCACAGCCAGAACCACGACAACTGCCACAATTGCACCAACTACCAGGGTTCCCATCATTGACACCTCCATTTTTCACACATCGTTATTTTGATTCTTTCAGATTAAGCTGTCTGCTTTCTGGATGCTCTGTAAGCGCTTCCCTCCTTAGACGGACGGAACAGCAGATACAGGAAGCATACGATCAGTACCAGAGCTGCAACGGTTCCGGCTGTAAATCCACCGCCGGTCACCAGGCTGCCGATCTGGAAGATGCACAGAGCTACTACATATGCCAGCAGGCACTGATAGCCGATTGCGATCCAGAACCACTTTGCACTGTTCATCTCTCTGCGGATCGCACCCATTGCAGCGAAGCACGGTGCACACAGCAGGTTGAATGCCAGGAAAGAATATGCTGCCAGAGCAGTGATGGAAGAAGAAAGCTGTCCCCAGATCTCTGCACCATCCTCTGCAACCTCAGCAAAGCCGAAGAGCATACCAAAGGTACTTACTACGTTCTCTTTTGCTACCAGACCGGTAACTGCTGCAACTGCCATTCTCCAGTTGCCCCATCCCAGCGGGCTGAAGATCCATGCGATTGCATTTCCGATCTTTGCAAGGATACTGGAATCCAGCTGCTCTTTCTCGAGCATGGTGAATGCTCCATCGATCCAGCCAAAAGTCATCAGGAACCATACTACGATAGTAGATACTAAGATGATTGTACCAGCCTTCTTTACAAATGACCAGCCTCTTTCGCCCATGCTTCTTAAAATATTTCCGAGAGTCGGCATATGATAAGCCGGAAGCTCCATAACGAACGGAGCCGGATCTCCCTCGAAGATCTTGGTTTTCTTTAAGATGATACCGGAGCAGATGATGGCTGCAATACCTACAAAGTAAGCACTCGGAGCAACCCACCATGCACCTCCGAAGAGTGCACCTGCGATCAGAGCAATGATCGGAAGCTTTGCACTGCACGGAATAAAGGTCGTTGTCATGATCGTCATACGGCGGTCACGCTCATTCTCAATCGTTCTGGAAGCCATGACACCCGGAACACCGCATCCGCTGCCGACCAGCATCGGAATGAAGGATTTACCGGACAGTCCGAATTTACGGAAGATACGGTCCATAATGAATGCGATTCTTGCCATGTATCCGCAGCTCTCCAGGAATGCAAGGAAGAAGAATAATACCAGCATCTGCGGCAGGAAACCAAGTACGGAACCAACACCAGCAACGATACCGTCAAGGATCAGTCCCTGCAGCCAGTCAGCACAGTTGACCGCAGTCAGTGCGCTCTCGATCGCCGGCGGAATGATTTCACTGAAAAGTACATCGTTTACCCAGTCAGTCATTTTTGTTCCCAAACCAAAGGAAGCTACAGACAGACAGTACACTGCAGTCATGATCGCCACAAAGATCGGAAGTGCTGCCCAACGGTTGGTCACAACGCGGTCGATCTTATCAGAGGTCGTCATCTTCTTTGCAGAATTTTTCTTAACACATTCTCCGATAATGGAAGAAATGTACACATATCTCTCGTTGGTGATAATACTCTCAGTATCATCGTCGAAGGCATCCTCAAGTACCTTGATCTGATCAGATACATCCGGTACGCTCTTCATCTGCTCACGGATCTTCTCATCCTTCTCCAGAAGCTTGATCGCGAAGAATCTCTTCTGCTCCTCCGGAACATCCAGACGCTCTTCCACAGTGGAAATTACTTTCTCCACATCTGCATCAAACTCATGTTTTACCTGAGACTGCTTCTTGTTTGCTGCCTTCACTGCAGCTGCAGCTGCCTCTTTGATACCTGTTCCCTTCAGTGCGGAAATGGAAACCACTTCACAGCCCAGTTTCTTGGACAGCTTGTCAAGATAGATCTTGTCGCCGTTCTTCTCAACGATATCCATCATGTTTACTGCCATAACTACCGGAATACCCATCTCCAGCAGCTGTGTGGACAGATACAGATTTCGCTCGATGTTGGTTCCATCCACGATGTTCAGGATCGCATCTGGACGCTCACCGATCAGATAATTTCTTGCTACTACTTCCTCCAGTGTATACGGGGAAAGAGAATAAATACCCGGAAGGTCAGTGATTACTACATCCTTCTGTCCTTTTAATCTTCCCTCTTTTTTCTCAACCGTAACACCCGGCCAGTTACCTACAAACTGATTGGATCCGGTCAGTGCGTTAAACAGAGTTGTTTTACCGCTGTTCGGATTACCAGCCAATGCAATTGTAATTGACATTTTCCTTCTCCTTTCAGACTACCTCTATCATCTGTGCATCTGCCTTACGCAGAGACAGCTCATATCCGCGCACAGTCACCTCGATCGGGTCACCCAGCGGGGCTACTTTTCTCACATAGATCTCAGCACCTTTTGTGATACCCATATCCATGATACGTCTTTTCACCGGTCCTTCACCAGTCAGCTTGGACACTTTTACTGTCTGTCCTACCTGTACTTCCTTTAAGGTTCTCATGTTTACTCCTTTCCCTAACTGCCGTCACGGGTTAAACCATGATGCGTGCTGCCATATCTTTTCCGATTGCAACTCTGGAATCCTTAACGTTTACAATCAGATTGCCATTGATCTCAGAAACTACACTGACGTTTCCTCCCGGAACAAAACCGAGGTTCTCCAGAAATCTTTTTGTCTCTTCCTTTCCGCCAACCTTTTTAATTTCATACAGCTCACCGGCCGTTGCCATCGCTAAAGGCATCATTCATTCCTCCCTTTCTGACAGTTTTACTGCCCTCGCAATCCATTGAATTGTTATGCAGAACTTTTGTGATTCATAACTCATTTTCGTAAATCAGTTCTTACTTTAGTGTCTTTTTTCTCACTTTAGTAATCCACTTCTTACACAAGTCTTTTTTTGCTCACTCAAGTTAGATTACTCTCACGCTCGTAAGTTGTCAAGCATTTTATATTTGCTGATTTCATATTCTTATGCTATACTGATATATGTAATTTCAGAATTCTGTCTTTTTCAGAAAATTACATATCCGTACAATAATTACCATATAATAATAGATCTTGTTTATGAGGTGAACTATGAACAACGTAAATGAATCTGCTGAGAACTATCTTGAGACTATCCTGATTTTAAGCAAATCTCTTCCGGTAGTCCGTTCTGTCGATGTTGCAAATGAGCTCGGCTTTAAAAAGTCCAGTGTCAGCATCGCCATGAAAAATCTTCGTGAAAAGGAACACATCACTGTGACCGATTCCGGATTTATCTATCTTACCGAAACCGGCAAACAGATTGCCGAGATGATCTATGAGCGCCATCAGTTTCTCTCTGCCTGGCTGAAAGAACTCGGTGTGGACGCGCAGATCGCACTCGATGATGCCTGCAAGATTGAGCATGTCATCAGCCCGGAAAGTTTTGAAGCCATCAAAAAATATGTGAATCAGCATTAATTTCCGCTTTTTTCAGAGATCTCTTCTTCATCACTGTGTCTTGACAGAGTGTTTAGATGGGATTAAAATAGAAGTTAGTTTTTCACATGACTTTAAATTAGAAAAGAGGAATTTGCTATGGAAAAGAAAAACATTGACTGGTCAAGCTTAGGCTTTGGCTATTTACCGACAGACAAACGTTTCGTTGCCAACTTCAAGAATGGTGCATGGGATGGAGGTACTCTCACCTCTGATGCAACCATCACGATCAGTGAGTGTGCAGGTGTGCTTCAGTATGCTCAGACCTGTTTCGAGGGTATGAAGGCTTATACTACCGAGGATGGACGTACTGTGATCTTCCGCCCGGACCTGAACGCAGCTCGTATGGCAGATTCCTGCCGCAGACTGCAGATGCCGGTTTTCCCGGAGGAAGATTTTGTCAATGCTGTCATTGAGACTGTTAAGGCAAATGAGGCTTATGTTCCGCCTTACGGTTCCGGAGCTTCACTCTATATCCGTCCGTATATGTTCGGAAGTGACGCTGTCATTGGTGTTAAGCCGGCAACTGAGTATCAGTTCCGTGTATTCACCACTCCGGTTGGTCCGTACTTCAAGGGCGGCGCAAAGCCGATCACCATCCGTGTCAGCGACTATGACCGTGCGGCACCTAACGGAACAGGACATATCAAGGCTGGTCTGAACTACGCAATGAGCCTCTATGCCATCGTTGATGCCCATAACCAGGGCTTCGATGAGAACATGTATCTCGATGCTGCTACCCGTACCAAAGTTGAGGAGACCGGCGGTGCAAACTTCCTCTTCGTTACCAAGGACGGCAAGGTAGTAACACCGAAGTCCAGCAGTATCCTCCCGTCTATCACCCGTCGTTCCCTGATGCAGGTAGCTAAGGATTATCTCGGACTTGAGGTTGAGGAGCGTGAGGTCTTCTTTGATGAGGTGAAGGATTTCGCTGAGTGTGGTCTCTGCGGTACTGCAGCTGTAATCTCTCCGGTTGGAAAGATCAACGATCACGGCAAGGAGATCTGCTTCCCGAGCGGTATGGATGAGATGGGACCGGTTACCAAGAAGCTTTACGAGACCCTGACCGGCATCCAGATGGGACGCATCGAGGCACCGGAAGGCTGGATCCGCGAGGTTCGCTAAAACCGGACAAACAAATATATGCAAGTTGAAAGGAGCTGCTTCATGGAAGCGGCTCCTTTTTTATATAGAAACATATGAAACAGGTTCGAATCATGTGCGCACATCCTGCTTCTACGGTTCGAAAATTGACATGAAATCTGGAAACGAAATTCAGGTCAAGAAAAATCGGATTGAAAGTTGACCTGAAGTCTGGAAATGAGATTCAGGTCAAGAAAAATCTCGGAAATCATTGACCTCGGATTGAAAAGTGAAATCCAGGTCAAGAGAATGCTGGAAAATCATTGACCTCAGAGCAAAAAG
>JAUNAF010000033.1:23214-24213 GCA_030527715.1 Eubacteriales bacterium | reverse complement strand
TATACAGGTAAATCCACGGTGCTGCAAATGTGAGGTCACTTCATATTATCTGTTTGACCATTTTCTCGATATAGGTCACTTTCCCAGCTGCGTTTCTGTGACCTGTTTCTGCATTTCTTCAGTATAGGTCAAGTTCTTGCCAATATTTTTTGACCTATTTCGCATTTTCTTGCTATAGGTCATTTTCCCAGCTACATTTCTGTGACCCATTTGCCCGTTCCCTCGATATAGGTCACTTTCCTACCGGATTTCTGTGACCTGTTTCACCATTTTCCCGATATGGGTCACTTTCCTCTCAGATTTCTGTGGCCAGTTTCACCATTTTCTCGATATAGGTCACTTTCCTCCCGCATTTCTGTGATCTGTTTACGTGTTTCCTCTATATAGGTCAATTTCAAATATCCAGCAGAAAAAAAACACTGTAAATCAACCGTAATATAGATGATTTACAGTGGGATTATCACTTTCTTCCTATTCAGATGTGTGATTCAAAGGATACAGATGCATCCTCACCAGTTCATGATGTTCTGTATCACATTCAATATAATATTCTGATTATAAAGCATTCTCAGGAATGCATTCTCCGATATCATCTCCAGCATCGCCTCTCCTGCTTCCGTATTGGCTGCTATTGTAATAAGAAGAAATGCCATCCAGACCCAGATCAGGCCCTGTACCGCGCCGAGCATGACGCCCAATATACGATTGAGCACTCGGATCCCCGGCAGCTCCGCAATCTGGTTCAAAAGCCTTCCTGCCACCCAGACTGCTGCCATGACCAGTATCCAGGTGATCAGAAAGGTCAGTATATTGACAATCAGGCGCGTCATATATGCTGTGACGTATCCCTGTAGCGTATCGACAGCCAGCTTTTTATAGTTTTCCGCTGTACGATTACTGATCAGAAGATTCTCGATGATTTCCGGAAGCTTCAGGCTCTGGATCCTGCGGGCATCCGCCTCACCGTTTGACCCCCAGAACAGCTCCCGGTCTGTTCCC
>JAUNAF010000033.1:0-23199 GCA_030527715.1 Eubacteriales bacterium | reverse complement strand
TCTGCGTTCTCTGCCTCCTGTGTGTCTGTACCATTTTCCTCATTCGCTTCCAGCACAAAGACCTCTGCGCACTTTTTCTCCACCATCTGATAGAGTCCTGTATTTTTTTCCAGAAATTCCGTAACATACGGTGTCGCTACCGAGACCAGTGCCATAGACAGAATCAGCGATACCGATGAGACCAGTGCTGCAACAAAACCTCTGCGGCAGCCTCGTATCATACACAGCAAGAAGACCAGACTGACTGCTATGAGCATTATATTCATTATTATTTCCCCATTCTACCTTATCCGGATCTCATCAAGACTGTCTGTCGTCTGCACAGAATACTTGCGTGAGCCGTCCAGTTTGCTTACATTTTTGATCTCTTTTTCGTAGGTGCCCGAAAATTTGTGTGATCCATTCGAGGAATAGATCTCAAGTTCACTCGCATTGTAGAGAATGATATCATCACCCTCCATCTTCAGGCTCGTATATTCAATATCAAAATAGATCTGAGTGCTCTTGCTTCCGTTCTTGCGGTAGATCTGCATCAGATATTTCCCGTCATGATCCTCACTTGTATTCTGCTGCACGAGTCCCACATAATCACTGTCACCGAAGACACTGATGATCTCCTGCTCTGTCTCGATGCTTACTGACTCCTCCGGCACACGGCTTCCGCTGAAGAAAGAAATTCCGTTATCCCTGTAGGCAACGATATAGCTGTCATCCAGATAGGTCACCTGCGGCACAACATGACCGGAATACTCTGTGGTAGAGACCACATTTCCGGTCTTGCTCTTTCCGAGACTGCCAAAATCATAGAACACCACTTTTCCGACAATATTCTCGGTATCCATTCCAAGGAAGGATACGACCATCTTCGTTGCGTCCGAAGAAATATCCATATCTATCGGATAGCCGGACTCAGCCATCGAGGTACGGTTTTTCACAAGCACTTCTCCCTGGGAGTTGTACATGTTTACCCAGGTCGTGTCTCCGTCCTCCAGGATCAGCGCTACCACGCCCTGAGAGGATACATGCATCTTCACAATCGTATACTCTGCATCGAAGGTTCCCAGCTGCCCATTCTTGTCAAACAGATAGACATTGCTGCCTCTTCGATCAGCTACTGCGGTAATGCTGTCACTGCTGTCCACCAGCGGCTCCTTCATGGTAAAACTGGTATTCCACAGTACCTTGCCCGATTTGTCGACGCAGGTCACTCCGTTGGGACTGCATTTCAGAGCATTGTTTCCCATACTCACATACTGTGTCACTGCATCCTCACTGTTTTCCACCGTGCTGAGTATCGTGTAATTGTGAAACACCCGGACATAGCGGTAAGTGATCACACCTGCTGCAAGTACGATCACACCTGCCACGACTGCAGCGGTACGAATCCTCATCTTTCTCTGATGCTGCCGCAGCTTTTCAGAGAGATCTGTCATTCCGCTGTTCTCGGCACTCTGTCCTCGATTCTGTCCGGTGCTCTGAACTTCCTCCTCAGCGGCACTCTCAGCGTTCTGCCGTGCTTCCCGCTTTCTCTGCCTTTCCATTCTCCGCTCAGCGGTACGCTCGGACACCTTTTCACCGATTCCGCTGAAGAAGCTCCCGATCTTTTCTATTTTTGCCATTTCATTTTTCCATTCCTTATGTTCGATTCGATTTGATATCTTTTCTTATATCATACGTATCATAGCATGTGCTTCTCTTTTATAAAAGAAAAAAATATGGACCGTCCCGTTTTTCTCGGGACAGTCCATGCTGATCACACTGATATTAACCGTTTAAATTCTGATTACAGATTTTACAATATCTGCCTTATTCTTCACACTCTGATCCAGACCTTCCTGAATCTCATCCAACGAAAAGATATTTGTTACAATGCCTTTCAGATTTACGCGTCCGGCAGCAACTGCCTCAATTGCCATCGGATAAATATGACGGTAACGGAAAACTGTCTTAAATGTAAGTTCCTTATCCAGAGCCAGACTGATCGGAAGTGTCATCTCTCCGGATGCAGAATAGCCGACCAGTACTATCGTGCTGCCTTTTTTTGCAAATTGGATCGCCTGTCTGGTCGTGATTTCCGTGCCGGCAGTCTCGATCACGAGATCAGCCCCCATACCGTCTGTCAGTCGGAGTACCTCTTCCACCGTATCCTGCTCTCGTCCATTGATCACATCGGTAGCAGCCAATTCAAGTGCCTTGTCCAAACGCTTCGGCATCACATCCACTGCAATGATCCTCGATACCCCCATCGCTTTCAGCGCCATCATGGACACCAGTCCAATGCAGCCCGCACCAGTCACAACCGCTGTCATCCCTGCCTGCGCATTTCCCTGACGTGCTGCATGAAATCCTACTGCCAGCGGTTCGATCAGTGCAGCTTCCATCGTGTCCATATTTTCCGGGATCTTAAAGCAGAGTCCGGCTTCATGTGCCACATACTCCTGAAAGACTCCATCGACTGGAGGAGTCGCAAAGAAAATGACATCCGGACAAAGGTTATATCTTCCGGTTTTGCAGAATTCGCACTTTCCGCAAGTCTTGCCCGGCTCAAGCGCGACCCGGTCTCCCACCTTTAAGTTTTTGACCTCTTCTCCGACTTCTACCACTGTGCCGCCTGCTTCATGACCGAGCACAAACGGAGGCTCTACCACATTCGCCCCAATTGCTCCCGCTTCATAATAATGAAGATCTGAACCGCATACACCCACATACTCTACCTTGACTAGAACCTCATTCTTTTTAGGCCTCGGTATCTCACGCTCCGTCAGCTCAACCTTTCCGATATCGGTCATAATTGCAACTTTCATTCTGCCTTCCATTGTCATATCCTCCCATTTTCCTTCAGAGTTTCTTCCACATCTCTCATCAGTTCTTCTCCGGATACATATCGCGCACAAAATGCATCATGCACCGCATCACTGAACAACTGCATTTCCTTCTCCAGATTTGCAGCCCGCGGCATGCCGACCGCCATCATCCAGGCATCCTTCGCTGCCAGCCGTTCCTTATCCTCCTCTTTTGCTCTCGAGAGACCGAATAAATAGGAACCGTATCTGCTGCCGCTGCAGGTTTTAAAATAGCGCTCTGCCGCATTTCTTATTTCCGCATAAAGCACTCCCTGCTCCGCTGCCGACCCGTCTTCTGCTTTCTTCAGCTCCAGCGCCTCAAGCGTCAGACGCATTTCTTTTTTCACATTCACCATGAATGATTTTCTTTTTCGATAAATCACCGGCAAATAAATGCACTGCTGCAGAAACAGGTCGATCCTGTGTTTTGGATTTTTCGGATCTGTATATCTTTTATGAAACAACTGCTGCCTGAACGCATTTGCACCATCATCTGCTGCAGATGCAAGAAGCTCCTCCAGCAACTTTTCTCTTCTGTCCGGATCCAGCTCCTCATAAAATTCTTTCCACTCAGAATTCTGCTCGTACATATGCTCTCTCCGTATTAATCAGAAATCTTTACAACGACCTTTCCCACTCTGCGATAAGCCGGATCCTTCAGTGCAGTCGGAAGCTCCTCCAGAGAAATCTCCTGCGCAATAATACTCTTTACATCCACTGTTCCAGAGGCAAGTACATCGATAGCTCTTGAAAATGTGTATGGATTGATAAAAGAGGATGTAATATGGAGTTCCTTCTTGAAAATTTCATCCGGTTTCACATTGATCGAATCCTCCGGACCTGCCAGCCCAAAAAACATGACCGTTGCTCCTTTGCCTGCAAAACGAATTGCGTCCGCCTGTGTCGCGGGACGACCGGCGCACTCAATAACGCAGTCAACATTCTTCGTGCAGGCTGCAAGAAATGCGTCCACATCCTCACGAATTGGATCCACAGCCGCCGTTGCTCCCAGTTTCAATGCCAGTTCCCTCTTTTCCGCTACCGGTTCAGACATGATCACCTTGCTTGCACCGGAATATTTTGCAAGCTGCATCATGATCATGCCGATCGGTCCCCCACCGATCACCAGCACCGTACTGCCCGGTCTGATTCTGCAAAGGTCAATACCGTGCAGACAGCAGGACATCGGCTCTGTCATCGCCGCTGTCAGCAAATCCAGATGATCGGGTATCCTAAAGACATGACTTGCCTTCACCACAGCATATTCCGCAAATCCTCCATCTGCTGTAGTTCCGATACCGATGTTATCCGTGCAGAAATGCTCCATGGAATTTCTGCAGAAATAGCACTTGCCGCACATGATGTTCGGATCGGCACTCACGCGATCTCCCGGCTTTAGATGCTTCACTTCACTTCCGACTTCTGCCACAATGCCGGAAAACTCATGTCCGGGAATCAGCGGCGGAGTTACTTCAAAGGATCCTCCGTCTCCGTTAAAAATATGAATATCCGTTCCGCAGATGCCACAGTATTTCACTTGAATCAGGACCTCATCCATCCCCGGTTTTCTGTCTGCTGTTTCCTCCACTCTCAAATCCTGCGGACCATAATATACTGCTGCCTTCATAATAGAACTCTCCTTTCTCACTCAGACTTGCTGATACGGAAAATCTCCCGAAAACTCATTTCGGGAGATTAGCATCTTTACATCGTCTGTCTCTTTTTAGACATGCAGTCTAATCCAACCGCAACTGCAAGTACAACGCCTTTTACAATCATCTGAACATACTGGTTTACATTCATCAAAATCATTCCGTTTTTCAGAGCACCGATGATCAGAACACCGGCGATGACCCCTGACATGCTGCCGACACCACCGTTTACAGAAACGCCGCCGAGTACTACACAAGTGATAAAGTCAAACTCGAGTCCCTTACCTGCAGTATTCTGTGCAGAACCTGTACGCGAAAGTGTAACGATACCTGCGAGTCCTGCAAAAAACGCAGACAGGGAATAAATCAGGTATTTCATGCGATTAACGCGAATTCCGGAAAGTTCCGCTGCCTCCTCGTTGCCGCCGATTGCGTAAAAGTAACGTCCGAAATAAGTTCTCGTGAGAATAAATGCACCGACGACAAAGCAGATAATCATAATAATCGCACTGACCGGAACGATTCCGACAGACCATCTTCCGAAGAGATCAAATGCCGTATTTCTCTCAAGGGCGATCGGCATACCTCCGGAAATAATATATGCAAGTCCCTCAAATATTGTCTGAGATGCAAAGGTTGCGATAATTGCCGGAATACCGATTGTCGCTACCATGAAACCGTTCAGGATACCGATAACCACCGCTACGCAGAGTGCAATAATGGTTGCTACCCAGAGATTAACTCCCATATTTATGATACAGTATGCACAGACCACATTGACAAGCGTAATGATCGTTCCTGCAGAAAGATCGATTCCTGCAATCAGGATCACGAATGTCATACCGACAGAAGCGATGCCGTAAACGGCAACCTGACGGGCAATGGCAACCAGATTGCTCGGTGTGATAAATACCGGATTTACCACGGTAAAGATAAGTATCTCAGCTATAAAAATCAGCCATATTGCATTTTTTTTCGCTAAATCCTTCACGTTCACTTGGTTTCCTCCTTATCTGCCGCTGCAGAAGCAAAACGCATGATCTGCTCTGCATTATATTCCTCTCTCGATAGTTCTCCGGTAATCTCATTCTCCGCAAGAACCAGAATACGGTCTGACATACCCATCAACTCTTCCATCTCAGAAGAAATCATCAAGACTGATCTGCCCTGCTCTACCAGCGAATTGATCAGCTTGTAAATCTCGTACTTCGCGCCGACATCAATACCTCTGGTCGGCTCATCGAAGATGATCAGCTGTGCATCTGCAGCCAGCCACTTGCCCAGAATTACTTTCTGCTGGTTTCCTCCGCTCAGATTTTTGACCAACTGATCCAGGGTCGGTGTCTTGATCTGCATCTCCTTCTCATACTTTTCCGCAGTCTCTCGTTCCACCTTTGTGTTGATTACGCTGGCTTTAGAGATCCTCTCATAGATCGGCATGTTGATATTGTGCTTGATCGATGTGCCAAGAAGTGCACCATGTCGTTTTCTGTCCTCCGGCACCAGTGCTATACCAAGATCGATCGCTTCACGCGGACTCTTCGGATTTATTTCCCTGCCGTTAAAGATGATCTGTCCGGAATCCTTCGGCTTTGAGCCAAAGAGTACCTCCGCAAGCTCGGTACGTCCTGCACCGACCAGACCTCCCAGACCGAGTACTTCACCGGCATACATTTTCAGATTAATATTTCTGTCACCGTTTCCACAGACATTCTTCAACTCCAGAACTACCTTGCTCTTATCAATGCAGGGTTTTCTGTCCGGATATTTGGATGTCATCTCTCGTCCAACCATCAGCTGAATCAGCTCATCCTCATTGGACTCCTTGGTGATCAGTGTTTTAATATATTCTCCATCACGCAGAACCTCGATTCGATCAGAAAGATAGAAAATCTCTTCGAGCCGGTGAGAGATATAGATAATAGAAACTCCCTTTGAGCGCAGCAGCTCAACTACTGCAAACATACTCTGTACTTCACTGCTGGTAAGCGGTGCAGACGGCTCATCCATGATCAGGACCTGCGCATTCTGCTGTATCGCTTTTGCAATCTCAACCATCTGCTGATAACCGACAGTCAGATCTTTCATCAGGGTTTTCGGATCAATTTTAATATGAAGCTGCGCAAATGCCTTCTCCGCCTCTGCCTCCATCGCCTTTTTGTCAATCATGATACCTTTTCTGATCGGACGGCCAAGAAACAGGTTTTCTGCCGCAGAAAGCTCTGCCACGTTGTTAAATTCCTGATAGATAATGGCAATGCCGTTTTCGGCTGCCAGCTGAGGAGTCATTCTCGAAAACTCCTTGCCGTTGATTTTGATCTTTCCCGAGGTTGGAACTACCGCACCCGAACAGGTTTTGATCAATGTAGATTTTCCTGCACCATTTTCACCGATCAGCGCTAGGATCTCACCTCTTTTGAGCTGCAGTGTAACATCTTTCAGTGCAACGACACCAGGATATTCCTTCCTGATATGCTCCAGCTCAAGCACATAATCTTCACTCATACGACACCTCCTGTGAAAGCAGTTCCCATGCTGCAGATCCTCCGTCTGCATACTTTATGAAAGGCTTACGGAGACCAGAGTCTCCGCAAGCATATGAAAATCGTGATCTGTTATTTCATTTCTGCGAGAATAGTCTCCGCTGTCTCAGCAGTGATCGGAGCAACTCCTCGGAATACGATCTGGCTCTCAACAGAATCCGCCAGAATCAGGGCAAACATAGATGCACATGCTTCAGCAGTATCTTCATCAGAACCTTCAAAACCGATGATTCCTCTGGTTGCCTCGTCAGCAAGAATAGAATTCAGCTGCTGTTTGGTAACGTCTGTGGTGATAACTCCTACATTCTCCGGAATCTGACCGTCATATTTGATCATATAAGCTTCATTTGCACCGATCATAGCGCCGGCACCTACACCAACTACTACATTACAGTCCGGATGTCCCTGAAGAATCGTCTCCATGGAGGTCTGCGCATTGTTTGCTTCAAGTCCGTCCTGCTCTGCTACGATCTCATACTTGCCCTCAGCAACATTTGCCAGACCTGTCTTGATACCGTTTGCTCTCTCAAGCAAAACCTTGGTCTCCGGGTGACCGAGCAGAGCCACTTTCACCGGCTCCTCCTCTGAATAGTGCTCATTGATAAATTCACCTGCCAGCTCACCGATCGCCTGACCGAGTGAAGTATTATCAAGAACCCAGTCAGCATCTGTATTGGTCATCGGATCATCCCAGCACATAACCTTTACGCCCGCCTCGCGTGCCTCTGCACAGGCATCCTCAACTGCCTCAGCGTCAGACGGATGAACCATGATCAGATCACAGCCTGAGGTCTTGAAGTTCTCGATCTGACCGATCTGTGTAGCAGAATTGTCATCACATGCAATGATCGTTGCCTCGGCTCCGGCATTATCGAGCACCTCCTGCAGAGCGGTCATAACACCTGCCCAGTATGCATTCTGCAGTGACTGGATGGTAATGCCGATCTTTTTTCCACTCAGCACGCCAAGGTCTGCTGCTGCATAAAACTCTGCATCTGCCTGAATGCCCTCCACAGATCCGGTATCCTCTGCCAGAGCCGGAACTGCCACTGAACCGAGTACCATTGCTCCTGTAAGTAATGCTGCCAATAATTTCTTTTTCATGTTGCCTTCCTCCTTAAGATATGTTGTTTTATTTTATGCCTTCTATATAGAAGGTTTTCAGTTCTTATTCAGCCTTTGTTCGTATCCTAGAAACAGGTGAATGCTCCGTCTACAATAATATCCGAACCTGTCGTGAAGCTGCTGGTGTCTCCTGCAAGATATACACAGATGGACTGAAGCTCCTCTGGCTTTCCAAGTCTTCCGAGCGGTGCCATCGCATTCCATTTCTCGATCAGCGGCACCAGATCCGGTGCATTGGAGATCAGCTCTGTTCCGATATATCCCGGGCTGATACAGTTTACACGGACACCCTTTTTAGCCCACTCTACCGCAAGTGACTTTGTCAGCTGGATCACACCGGCCTTAGATGCATTGTATGCACACTGCGGCTGCGGTACATTGACAATATGAGCGGACATGGAAGCTGTATTGATGATGGATCCCCCGCCATTTGCCAGCATATACTTGCCTGCGATCGTATCAGTAAGGAATACGCTGTTCAGGTTTACGTTGATCACCTTCAGCCACTGTGCATAGGTCATCTCCTCCGCAGGAGCATTGATGCAGATGCCTGCATTTGCATGACAGAAATTCAGACCGCCGAGTTCTGCCACAACCTGATCCACCATTGCCTGCACATCTTCCTCCTTGGTCACATCCGCCTTGATCGCAATGACCCTGCGGCCGGTTTTCTCAGCAATCTCTGCTGCCGTCTTTTTTGCCTCTTCGATGTCAAGGTCCACAATTGCAATGTCTGCTCCCGCCTCAGCAAAGGCCGTTGCTGTTGCCTTTCCGATACCTCTTGCCGCGCCGGTCACAAATCCCTTTTTGCCATCCAGTCTCATTCTCTCTACGATGCCCATGATTTTCCTCCTTTTGATATCTTTTTCGTTAAAATATTTTTAATATTATTTTGTAAAATTGTTTTACTTAATATACCTATATACTATCGCAAATATCTTTATCCGTCAATCCGCACTATTATCTAATATTTATTTCTTTTTTTTGTATGTTATTGACAATTTATTTTCTAATTGTCGATTGTTATAATTGCATCGAGAGTTATTTTGTAAATTTCATTTCTATTTTTTTACAAAATCACCTCTAAAAAGGCCGAATCATGCCGTACTTTGTGGTTATGAGGAGAAACACGAATTATGAATAACAGTATTACACCGGATCAGATCCGTAAAAACAATCAGAAATTGATATATCAATATATCTATGAGCAGCACAAGGTATCACAGCAGGATATCTGCATGGCACTTCACCTAAGCCGACCAACCGTCGCTACCAATCTTTCTCAGCTGGAAGCTGACGGACTTGTCATGAAAGGCGGTCAGATCAGCACTTCGTCTGCCGGTCGCAAAGCAACTGCCTACTGCATCACTGCTGAATACCGTATATCTCTCGGAGTCGAGATCACACGCAAGGAAGTCAAGATGATGGCACTCAACCTCTACGGTGAGCGCATTGACCGCGTAGTTTTCAAGATTCCGTTTGAAAATACAGAAAGCTACTTTCAGACCGTCTGCATCAATGTCCTTTCTTTTGTAAACAAACTTCAGTTCACCTCCGAACAGATCCTCGGCATCTGTTTTGCAATGCAGGGACTGATCTCCACAGATGGTCAAACTGTGGTCTATGGTAAAATTCTGGACTGTACCGGTCTTAGCATTGATATTTTCGAGAAATATCTGCCTTATCGCTGTCGTTTTATTCATGATTCTGAGAGTGCTGCCATGGCTGAGGTCTTCTGCGACAGAGATCTGAAGGACGGTTTTTTCATCAACCTTTCCCGACATATCGGTGCAGCTCTGATCAGAGACCGTGTACCGGAACCCGGCATGCACGGTCACAATGCAACTTTTGAGCACATTACACTGCCTCACTACGGGGAAAACCTACCGAAAAAGAAATGTTATTGCGGAAAATTCGGATGTATCGACACCTACTGTTCCCTTCACGAACTGCTTCGTGAGGATGAGGATCTGGATCTGTTTTTTGAAAAGAAAAAGAATGGAGATACACAAGTACTGCAGCGCTGGAGTACATTTCTGCGCCATCTCGGCGAGGCTGTCAATCTGGTTCATCTCGTCTGTGATACTCCGTTTATCCTCGGCGGCTATCTCGCCGCCTATATGGATGAAACTGATCTCGAGGTTCTCTATCAGAGAATTTCTGAACTGACCCCCTTCGAGGAAGAACACAACTTTCTGCAGCTAGGAAAAATGCCAAAGCACAGCATCACCATCGGAGGTGCACTGACCTATATTCAGGAATTTTTAAAGCTGGAAGAATTATGATAGAAAAGAGCTGCAGCCGGGCTGATGATCTCTCATCTGACAGACAACAGCTCTTCTTATTTCAGCTTATCCAAGCTAATCTGATCCGATCTTATAACCAGCCTTTGATCTTGTTGTAGATACCCTCTGCATCCAGACCATACTTGTGGATCAGGCCTACAGCAGTTCCGGACTCACCAAATACATCGTTGATACCGATCTTCAGAACCTTTGTCGGATAGTTTTCGCTTAAGCAGTCGCAAACTGCGCTGCCGAGACCGCCAATCACGGAATGCTCCTCAACGGTAACGACCTTGCCGGTCTCCTTTGCAGCTGCGAGGATCAGCTCCTCATCCAGCGGCTTGATGGTGTGAATGTTGATGACCTTTGCCTCGATGCCTTCCTCAGCCAACTTGTCAGCTGCTGCCAGACACTCTGCTACCGGAAGTCCGGTTGCAACGATGGTAAGATCCTTACCCTCGCGAAGAACGATACCCTTGCCCAACTCGAACTTGTAGTCCGGAGTATCATTGATCACCGGCACTGCAAGACGACCGAAACGAAGGTAAACCGGTCCATCATGCTCAACTGCTGCACGAACTGCTGCCTTTGCCTCTACATCATCAGACGGGCAGATAACGGTCATGCCCGGAATAGTTCTCATAAGAGCGATATCCTCGTTGCACTGATGGGTCGCTCCATCCTCACCTACAGAGATACCTGCATGAGTTGCACCGATCTTAACGTTCAGATGCGGATAACCGATGGAGTTACGTACCTGCTCAAAGTTACGTCCTGCAGCAAACATTGCGAAGGAGCTGATGAACGGGATTTTTCCGGTAGTTGCCATACCTGCAGCGATACCGGTCATGTTGCACTCTGCGATACCGCAGTCAATGTGACGCTCCGGGAATGCCTTTTTGAAGACACCGGTCTTGGTAGCTGATGCCAGGTCTGCATCCAGAACGTAGATATTGTCATTCTCTTTTCCTAACTCTGCCAGGGCGTTACCATAGCTCTCTCTGGTTGCGATCTTCTTTACTTCTGACATAATGCTTCACCTACCTTCTCTAAATCTGCCATTGCGATTGCGTACTGCTCATCGTTCGGAGCGGTTCCGTGCCAGGATGCCTGATTCTCCATGAAGGAAACTCCCTTACCCTTTACGGTCTTCATAATGATTGCAGTCGGCGCACCCTTGGTAGCTCTTGCCTCAGCGAAAGCAGCTGCAAGCTGATCAAAATCATTACCGTCTGCCACGTTGATTACATGGAAGTTGAATGCTTCAAATTTCTTGTCGATCGGGTACGGGTTGCAGACATCCTCAACCTTACCATCGATCTGCAGACCATTGTTGTCCACGATCACAACCAGGTTGTCAAGCTTTCTGGCGCCGGCAAACATAGCAGCCTCCCAAACCTGACCTTCCTGAATCTCACCATCTCCAAGCAGAGTATATACGCGGTAGTCGTCGTTGGTCAGCTTTGCAGAAAGTGCCATACCTACTGCTGCAGAAATACCCTGTCCCAGAGATCCGCTGGACATATCAACGCCCGGAACGTGCTGTTTGCACGGATGTCCCTGAAGATAAGAACCTAACTTACGGAAAGTCTTCAGATCCTCTACCGGGAAATATCCTCTCAGAGCCAGTGCGGAATACAGTCCCGGAGTCGTATGTCCCTTAGAAAGTACAAAACGATCTCTGTCTGCCTTCTCCGGATCCTTCGGATCAATATTCATTTCTTCAAAATACAGATAGGTAAATACCTCTGCTGCTGACAGGGATCCGCCCGGATGACCTGCCTTTGCACTGTGTACTGCGGTTACAATGCCCTTGCGCACTTCGTTCGCAGTCTTCTGTAACTCTAACTTGTTCATGACACCCTCCTTTTTCTCGTTTCGGCCCATGCCGAAGTCCGGGGATTTCTCTGCCGCCTGATTTTATTCTAAAACCAGGTCCCCTCGGCTGAGTTTCACTCCTTTTTATCATACACGTTCAAGACGTAATATGCAAGCAATATCCGTCGGGCTTTTACAGCTCCATACGGCCTTCCAGCGCACGCAGAAGGGTCACCTGATCGATGTTTTCCAGGTCTCCTCCCACCGGAACTCCGCTGGCGATTCTGGTGACCTTGATTCCGGTCGGTTTGATCAGCTTGCTGATGTACATCGCCGTCGTCTCGCCCTCCAGACTGGAGTTGGTCGCAATGATCACCTCATCCACATCACCCTGCAGGCGCAGGATCAGTTCCTTCAGCCGGATATCCTGAGGTCCGATTCCCAGCATCGGGGAAATTGCCCCGTGCAGTACATGGTAGACCCCGTTAAACTTTCCGGTCTTCTCATAAGCCGCAAGATCCCTGGTATTCTCCACCACCATGATCGTGCGCGGATCTCTGGCCGGATTGCTGCAGATCGGACAGAGTTCTGTATCCGTCAATGTCTGGCACTGCCGGCAGTAGCGTACATTCTCACGCGCACTCACCATAGCATTCGCCAGAGTATGCACTTCCTCTACCGGCCGACTGATCAGGTAAAACGCAAGCCGCTGAGCAGATTTTGCTCCGACACCAGGCAGCTTTGAAAGTTCCTCGATCAGACGACTGATTTGACTGCTGTAATAATCCATTAGAACGGGAAGCCTCCACCTAAACCTCCGAGCGCACCGGTCATTCTTGACATCACTGCTGCAGACTCTTCCTCTGCCTTGCGGAGTGCCTCATTTACCGCTGCCATGATCAGATCCTCGAGCATTTCCACATCATCCGGATCCACTGCCTCTTCCTGAAGCTTAACCTTGACTACTTCACGCTTACCGGTCACAGTTACCTCAACTGCACCGCCGCCTGCTGCTGCAGTAAATTCCTTCTCCTCAAGAGCCTTCTGACTCTCCTCCATCTGCTTCTGCATCTTCTGAGCCTGCTTCATCAGATTATTCATATTTCCCGGAATGCCGCCGCCCGGAAATCCTCCACGTTTTGCCATACATTTTCTCCTTATTGTTTTTTGTAACTATTCAGAGCCATGCGATTTCGGATAGATTTTGTGCTCAAGCTCGCTTGTAAGCGCAAAATTTCATCCGAAATCATATGGCGAGAAGCCACATCGAGGAAATGCGAAGCATTTTCGAGACAGGCTCTGAATAGTTTCGTTTTTTCTTTCTCTATGACACTTTACCACAGTTCTTCACTGCTGTCATCTTCCTCTATCTCAAAATTCACCTTGGAGCGGATCCGCTCCTCCGCCGGGAGATCCGATAGAGCTCCCACCGTCTGCTGATCCTCCGCCACCAGCATCTTCACTTCGATCGCCGCGCCGGTCTTTTCTACCAGCTTATTCTCCAGGATCATTCGGCTTTGGTCATCCTGTGTGTAACGTTCTCCCAGAAAATCCGGGAAAATGACATACAGTCTCTGGTCTGTGCCGTCCTGATAGCGCAGCTGCGCACCGGAAAGCATGCTGCCGAACCTTCCGCCGATCTCTGCTGTCACGCTTCTCCAGACAGAGACCGCACGCTTCAGATCCTCAGGTGCCGGCTTTGCGGGACGCTGTTCTGCGGACGGATCTTCTGCCGCACCCGCTGCATCACCGAACACATCTCCGGCTGCCTGTCCGTTTCCGGAAGCCTGTACTGCCGCAGCACGATTCGCCATCGCCGCCGCTCCGTCTGCAGCATATCCTGACTGTCCGCCGGACGGTGCCGTCACATAGACACCGCTCTCCAGACGCCGCTCCATCTCGCGCACCCTCTCCTGCAGGGAGAGCAGATCTCCCTCCATCTGCGGACGGCACATCTTGATCAGTGCGACCTCAAGAGCGATCCTTTTGGATGTCTCATACTTCAGCTGATTGGCGAGCTCTGAAAAGATACGGATATAGCGGATCAGGGCATTCTCACGCACCATGGCCGCTTCCTCTTCCAGAAGCCTCTGCTGCTCCGCGGAAATCTCCAGCACATCCTCCTCCACGTGATCAGAGGTCTTCAGCAGCAGAAGATTTCGCAGATACCAGGTGAAATCCGTCACAAACTGTCCCAGTTCTCTGCCCTGCATCACCAGCTGTTCGAGGGTATCCATCAATGCTGTCACATCTTTTTCCAGAATCTGCCGGAGCATTCGGCTGAATACCTCTGTATCCACCGCGCCGAGCACCTCCAGAACATTCTCATAGGTGAGCTTTTTTCCAAGATAGAAGGCAATGCACTGATCCAGCAGTGACATCGCATCTCGCATGGATCCGTCCGCCTTCTTGGCTACATAGCGGATCGCACGATCCTCGACATCCACACCCTCTTCCTTCATCAGCTCCGTCAGGCGGTCTGCGATGACAGAAATCGAGATCCTCTTGAAATCATATCTCTGGCAGCGCGACAGAATCGTGATCGGCAGCTTATGCGGCTCAGTTGTCGCAAGAATAAAAATAACATAGGCCGGCGGCTCCTCCAGCGTTTTCAGCAGTGCATTGAATGCACTCGTCGACATCATATGCACCTCATCGATGATGAAGACCTTGTAATAACCTTCTGTCGGAGAGTACGCCGTCTGTTCCCGGATCAGACGCACATCATCCACGCTGTTGTTGGAGGCTGCGTCGATCTCGATGACATTCATCGATCTGCCTGCCGCCACTGCTCTGCATGAGTCACACTCTCCGCAGGGACTTCCGTCCACCGGATGCTCACAGTTGACCGCCTTTGCCAGAATCTTTGCCGCTGTCGTCTTGCCGGTTCCGCGCGTACCGCAGAAAAGGTAGGCATGGCCGACACGGCCGGATTGAATCTGATTTTTCAGTGTCTGCACAATTGCGTCCTGACCCTTCACATTTTCGAAGGTGTCAGGACGGAATTTGCGGTATAAAGCTGTATAGCTCATCTATGCCCGCCGCTCCTTAATTCTCATTAATCTCCAAAACTGATACCGATCAGCTTTGCCTCCTTGATGATCTGATCATCCGGAGATACACATTTCAGTTTGCCTGCTACATCGCCGAGCGGAACCTTCTTTGTTTTTCCGTTGACGATACCGATCATATATCCGAACTCGCCGTTCATGATCGCCTTTGCTCCTGCTGCACCCAGTCTGGTGGAAAGCACGCGGTCATACGGACACGGACTGCCGCCTCGCTGTGTATGTCCCGGAACAGTCACACGCACCTCCGTACCTGTGCGCTTCTGGATCTCATCTGCGATCTCATAGGACACGGTCGGATAGGTATAAGTCTTCATGTATTCCTTTAATTCTTTCTTGCTCATGGCTGCTCTCTCCTTGGAGATCGCGCCCTCTGCCACTGCGATCACCGTAAAGCCCTTGCCGGCCTTCGTGCGCTTATCCAGTGCTGCGATCACTTTGTCGATATCATACGGGATCTCCGGGATCAGGATGATGTCCGCGCCGCCTGCGATTCCTGCATAGAGGCAGAGCTGTCCAACCTTGTGTCCCATGATCTCCACGATAAATACACGGTTGTGTGAAGATGCTGTGGTGTGGATACAGTCGATCGCATCTGTTGCGATATTTACTGCACTGTAGAAACCAAAGGTCATATCCGTACCGTAGATATCATTGTCGATCGTCTTCGGCATGTGGATAATGTTCAGTCCCTCTTCTCTGAGCAGATTGGCTGTCTTCTGAGTTCCGTTACCGCCCAGGATCACCAGACAGTCCAGACGAAGCTTGTGGTAATTCTGCTTCATTGCCTCAACCTTATCCAGTCCGTTCTCATCCGGCACACGCATCATCTTGAACGGCTGTCTGGAGGAACCGATGATCGTTCCGCCCTTGGTCAGGATGCCTGAAAAATCTTTTCCTGTCAGAAGTCGATAGTCTCCGTAGATCAGACCCTTGTAACCGTTTATGAAGCCATAGACCTCAAGATCCTTTACATTTTCTGAAAGTCCCTTTACGATACCTCGCATTGTTGCATTTAATGCCTGGCAGTCACCGCCGCTTGTCAGTAAACCCACTCTCATCATCGTTTCGCTCCTCCTTCTCTTTTACGCCATTTCCGTCCTGCTCTCTCTCGTCAGGAACGATTTTCTCTGGTAAAAATATGACATTATATTAGCACACTTTCCGGTTTATCACAAGATAATTGACAAATCCGGGCAAACCTCTTATAATGGTTGATACCACGCAGCCGGGGAGATAGCGGTGCCCTGTACCTGCAATCCGCTATAGCAGGGGTGATACGAATCCGAGGGTCTTTCATTGTAGAGCAGCCCTCTATAAGTGGCGTTGACGTTTGGGTCTTGCACAACAGGAATCTGTGAACCGTGTCAGGTCAGGAATGGAGCAGCACTAAGCAGAACCTTCTGTGTGTTGCGAGGGTGCCTGGGCCGAGTTAACTGTAGAGGTAACGTCTGGGGTGAGGATTCGAAGTGCCGTGCGTGGTATAATAAGAAAAAAAGTGTACGCGAGCGTACACCTTGAAAATTGGGACTGTTGAATTTCAACAGTCCCATCTTTTTTGCCAAACCTGCAAAGAGAATGTCCGTTCAACATTCTCCTGCTTTAAAACAGTTCGCAGAGATCCTTCAGCTCAGAGATCCGATAATCGATATCCTCCTCTTTCACGCTTCCAAATCCATATTCCGCATAGACAAACGGGATCTGTGCTTCTTTACATGCATTTGCATCTCCCTGCACATCGCCCACATATACCGGCTCCTTCAAACCATTCTCTCTCATGACTCTCAGGATCGTCTGTCCCTTGGAAGTACGTGTCTCTCCGAAACAGAGATGTGCTTTAATATACTTTCCAAGTCCTGTTTTTCTCAGAAACAGCTCAATATAACCGCACTGGCAGTTGCTGACGATAAAGAGCGGATATCTCTCGGCGAGAATGCGGAAGGTCTCCTCCAGTCCCGGATAGCAGGTGCCCGGCACCTTCTCCAGCTCCAGATGCTCCTGCTCAAAACAGAGACTTCCAAGGCGTACCTGCTCCTCATGTGAAAGCATCGGAAGCAGCTCCTTGAAGATCTCATCCATCGGTTTTCCAAACAGTGTCTTCAGTCTCGCACTGTCCACATTCAGCTTGAACTCCGTATTTTCCTCTATCACACGATTGTAGGCAACCGCAACCACCCCTGTGGAATCCCAGAGTGTGCCGTCTACATCAAAAATAATTCCATCCATCTTTGCAAGTTCCTTTCCATATAAGCTTTCATAGGCAGAAAAAACCTGCAGACTTTGCTGATTGCCATGGCCTGCAGGTTCTTGTGACGGAGAGCAAGGGATTCGAACCCTCGGTGGGTATTAGCCACACGGCTTTTCGAGAGCCGCACCTTAAACCACTCGGACAACTCTCCCTGTCGTCTGTCTTTCGACGTTTTGTAGTATAGCAGATAAAAATAGTTCTGTCAAAGCAATCCGCCGTTTTTCAGACGCCGTTTTTCAGAAGAACTTTCCTGTTGATAAATCGGTCTTTTTCATCCATAATAGACACAGACGGCATCTGCCGAATCAGAAAATAAATAAGAAAAATATGGAGGTTCCCCATGAACTTTGTTTATCCTGCAGTTTTTCACAAAAAAGAGGACGGTACCTACACCGCATCATTTCCGGATCTGGAGATGTGCCAGGCAGTCGGCGATGATCTTGACGAGTGCATGGACAATGCCATTTCCGCAGCTCACGACTGGATCTATGTCGAGCTGACTGAGTTTGACGGCGAGCTCCCGAGTGTTTCCGATGCAGAGGATCTGCAGCTCGAAGAGGGCGACGAGCTCAGAAATATCTCTGTAAATATCCGTATCACCGACGGCTGGGATGAATAAAGCAAAAGAACGTCCACCGGACGTTCTTTTTGCCTTCTATTATATACTCACCTGAATTTTATACGGTCAGTCCCTTTCCGACAAATACCGGGAAGGAATCGCTGCCCTTAAGCTCTTTTCCTGCCTTGACAACGACATCTTTATCAGTAATAACATTCTCAAGAACCGCTCCATCCTCTACGATGGTATCCTGCATCAGAATACAGTTCTTTACCTTTGCTCCCTTACCGATCTGTACACCTCTGAAGAGAACGCTGTTCTCCACTTCACCGCAGATTTTTCCACCGTCCGCAGCCATGATGTTCTTCACCTTTGCTCCCTTTACGTAAGCAGTCGGGTTGTCATCACGAACCTTGGTGTAGATCGACGGACCATTGAAAAGTCCATCCAGATTTTCCGGATTCAGCAGCTTCATATTCTCATCGAAGTAGCTCTTCAGTCCGGTAATTCTTGCAGAATATCCGTCATACTTATATCCATGTACATTCAGCTCTTTGATTCTTGCAGCGAGTACGTCGCGCATGAAATCCTTGTCACCGCGGACATATGCCACATGAACCATCTCGATCAGAAGCTCACGGTCGATCACCATGATATTCATGCTCAGATTATAGACACCTGGATCACGACGGTTCATATAAAGATAGGTCACACGACCATGGGAGTTTACATCCATGGTGTAATAGAGCTCTTTCATCTTTTCACTCTGCTCACGCAGTCCGTCCGGGATCTCTTCCTGCTTGTAAACCATCGTCACATCAGCACCGCTGTCTGCGTGTGCCTTCAGCAGATCCTTGAAATCAAAGTTCATAGCGATGTTTGCATCGGAAAGAACTACGTATTTCTCTTTCTGGTTCTTCAGGAAACGAAGTACGCCGGCAAGCGCCTCGACATTTCCGTCATACAGTCTGTTCTCTGCCTCAGCGTAAGGCGGAACGATGTTCAGACCACCGTTTTTGCGGGTAAGGTCCCACTCACGTCCGGATCCCAGATGATCCATCAGTGAGAAATAATTTCTGCGCAGAAGCAGGGATACGTTATCGATTCCTGCGTGTACCATGCTGGAAAGAACGAAGTCGATCAGACGGTAACGTCCTGCAAACGGCACAGATGCCATCAGACGGATCCCGGTCAGCTCCGGCACCAGACTATCATAGGAATTCGGGAAAATAATACCCATAGCACTCGTTGTCGAAGATGTTACCATTTTTCTTCACCGCCTTTCACATTCTCATAAACCATAGCATTCGGTCCGATCTTTGCACCGTCACCGATGGTCAGTCCGGAACCGATTGTTGCAACACCGTTCTCATCGCCCTTCGGCATTGCTCCGACTACTGCATGTTTTCCGATCGTTACGTTCTCAGCGACGATGCAGTGTTTTACCTGTGCTCCGGCCTTGATCACGGAACCGCCCATGATAACTGCATCTTCGATCTCAGCACCCTCTTCTACACGTACGCCTGCGAACAGGATGGAGTGCTTGACATCACCGTAGATGCGGCATCCGTCTGTGATCAGAGACTCTTCGATCTCTACGTTCTCACCAATCGTATGTCCGGTCATACCGCTGTTTCGGCTGTAGATCTTCCAGTCGTTATCAAACAGGTTGATACCGCTGTGATCCGGATCCAGGACTTCCATGTTTGCCTCCCACAGAGAGGAAATGGTTCCTACATCCTTCCAGTAGCCGTCAAAATGATATGCATACATTCTGCGTTTATCTCTTAACAGGTTCGGGATGATGTTATTACCAAAGTCATTCTCAGAATCCGGATTTGCCTCATCCTCCTCAAGATACTTTTTCAGTACATCCCAGTTGAAGATATAGATACCCATGGATGCCAGATTGGACTTCGGCTCCTTCGGCTTCTCCTGGAACTCACTGATCTTATCATTTTCGTCTGTAACCATCAGTCCGAAACGGGAAGCCTCATCCCACGGAACTTCCATGACCGCTACAGAGAACTCTGCGTTCTTCTCTTTATGGAACTTCAGGAAATCATTGTAATCCTGTTTGCAGATCTGGTCACCGGACAGAATGATCACGTACTCCGGATCGTAGCGCTCGATGAAGCTCAGATTCTGGTAGATCGCATTTGCAGTTCCCTTATACCAGTCAGATCCTGATACTTTCTGATACGGCGGCAGAACATGAACTCCACCATAGAGACGGTCCAGATCCCACGGCTGACCATTTCCAATATACTCATTCAGAACCATCGGCTGGAACTGAGTCAGAATACCTACCGTATCGATTCCGGAATTGACACAGTTGGATAACGGGAAATCGATGATACGGTACTTTCCGCCGAAAGGAACCGCAGGTTTTGCCAGATTCTGTGTCAGCGCATACAGACGTGAGCCCTGTCCGCCGGCAAGAATCATAGCAACTATTTCTTTTGCCATAACACATCCTCCTCAAATATAATCATATATGGAAATATTAACATATTTATTTCGAAACTGGTAGTCTTTTTGTCGTTTTTCCCCGTTTTTTTTCAACTTCTTTATCTTTCCCTCAAACTCTTTTCTTTGACACTTCCAGTTCGATTTATTATAATTGTCGTAAAATCGGCATTTTTCCCAAATACTGCCGTTTTTTAATCAATCATTCACGGAGGATATCATTTTGAAATCGAATCTGCTGACCGGCTCACGCAAGATCATGCTGGGCTTTCTCTGCATTATCCTCGTCGGAGCGCTGCTGCTGATGCTTCCCGTCTCGACCAGAGACGGACAGTCGACCACCTTTCTCGGTGCTCTCTTCTGCTCTGTGTCTGCCACCTGCGTCACCGGCCTGGTTGCCTACGACACCTTTTCCCACTGGAGCCTCTTCGGACAGCTGGTGCTCCTCACTGAGATCCAGATCGGAGGCCTCGGTTTTATCACCATCAGTACTTTTATGATGATCGTACTTCGACGCCGGATCGGCATCGGACGGCGCGCACTGCTCCAGGACAGCCTGAGCATGCTGCAGGTCCGCGGAAGTGTCCGCCTGGTACGACGCATCGTCCTCGGCACCCTTCTGTTTGAAGGCGTCGGCGCCATTCTGCTCTCCCTGCGCTTTGTTCCGCAGATGGGGCTTGCGAAGGGTATCTATTACGGTATCTTTCATTCGATCTCAGCATTCTGCAATGCCGGCTTTGATCTGATGGGCTTCAGAGAGCCCTACTCTTCCTTCTGCGCCTACGCCGGAGATCCGCTGGTGATCCTGACACTCTCTGCACTGATCATCATCGGAGGTATCGGTTTCATCGTCTGGGAAGACCTGGTGACTCACCGTTTTCACTGGAACCGCTATCGTCTGCACACCAAGCTCGTGCTGATCTCCACTGCCGTCCTGCTGGTCGGCGGAACGGCGCTATTCTGGATTTTGGAAAACCATGCACTCTTTGCCGGAATGACGTTATCTGAAAAATTCCTGGCTGCATTTTTCAGTGCAGTCACCCCGCGAACAGCCGGTTTTAATTCTGTGGATACCGCCGCCCTGTCAAACGGCTCTCTCTTTCTGACGATCATTTTCATGTTCATCGGAGGAAGCCCCGGATCCACCGCCGGCGGTATCAAGACCATCACGGTCCTCGTGATCCTGCTGCATTTGAAATCCTATATTTTCCACGACAAAGACTGCAGCATCTTCGGCGGACGCCTTGAGGCTGATGCCGTGAAAAAGGCCACCGTCGTTGTCTGCCTGAACCTGTTTCTGGCCATCTTGGGAATGATGATCATCTTCAGTGTACAGACACTGCCGTTTACCGAAGTCATGTTTGAGGTATTCTCTGCCATTGGCACCGCAGGTATGTCCACCGGCGTGACCAGACAGCTCTCCGCCGTTTCAAAGGTCGTGATCATGATCCTGATGTACTTCGGACGCATGGGCAGTCTCACCTTTGCCATGTCCTTCACAGAACGCAAAAAGCCTGTAAAGGTCCGCTATCCGGAAGAATCCATCGTGATCGGATAGTATCGGTCTGACTTGTATTATCTTGTATTATTATGGAATATACTCAGAGGAGGAATTGAAATGAAAAATATGCTGATTATCGGACTGGGTGATTTCGGCCACTATCTCTGCCGTTACCTGCTCCGTATGAAAAATGAAGTTATGGCGATCGACAAATCAGAGGAAGCTCTTGAGGATCTGCAGAATCTGGTCAGCAACCGCCTGATCGCAGACTGTACCTCCAGAACCGCCCTCACCCGTGTCGGTGTCTCAAATTTTGATATGTGCTTTGTCTGCGTCGGTTCTGACTTCAAAAGCAATCTGATCATCGTTACACTTCTGCGCGAGCTTGGCGCAAAGTACATCGTCAGCCAGACAGACGATGAGATGCTTGAGCGTCTTCTGCTCAACAACGGTGCCGATGAGGTAATCCATCCGAACCGCGATTCTGCAAGAAGAGCTTCTGTCAAATACAGCAGCGAGCATATCTTCGATTATCAGAGACTGCGCGACGGCTATTCCATCTACGAGATCACACCTCTGCGCGACTGGATCGGAAAGAGCCCTCGTCAGTGTGATATCCAGAACAAATACCATGTCTATATCATCGGCATCCTGTCAGACAATGGAAAGGCAAACTACATGCCGAACCCGGATATCACGATCCAGAGCAGTGACAAACTGCTGGCACTGATGCACGAGACCACGATGGAGCAGCTGCTGAAGAAGCTGTAATTACTATACTTTTTTGTATGCTTGACAGAAAAAAGGACATTTGAACCTGCGCGAGTTCAAATGTCCTTTCTTTGTTCATGAAAATATTCGCAGAGCTTACATTTTCTTGACCTGGATTCCATTTTTCAATTCCAGACCAAACATTTCTGAGACTTTTCTTGGTCTGGATTACACTTTTCCATTTCAGACCAATCTTCCAGCCAGAATTCATTGGTCTGGATTCCAATTTTTCATTTCAGACCAATTTTCCTGCCGAAATCCATTGACCTGTTATGAAGTGACCTTTGTCAAGAGGTAAATGTTGCTTTCAAACAAGC
>JAUNAF010000112.1 GCA_030527715.1 Eubacteriales bacterium | reverse complement strand
AAATGTTTTAATTATTCAATGTCCACTTGACGGGTAGCACACCAGCTTTTTGCAGCCGGTTCTTCTCTTTTTTTGAGATGCAGACTGCGGTTTACTGATGAGGTACGGTTTCCTGCATCCGAGAGGTATAGACATAGGTTAGTGCGTATGTGAAGATACTTTACGAGACCGGTCTCGCGATTTGCACATAAAAGCATCTAATGTTTTGTTGAAAATTCAGTATGGACAGAATAAACAAAGAAGTATATGATGGAGACAAGTTAAGAGACCGGTCTCGTAAAGGAAAATGCACTTTCTGAAGCGCATTTTCAGATCGGAAATTTTTTTTGAGAAATAGAGAGACCGGTCTCGTAAAAGAAAGAAAAAAATAATTCAATAAAAAACCAAGGAGGAAACAAACAATGGCAGATTTAAGAATCGGACTGGTAGGAACAGGCGGAATCGGAAGAACTCATATCGAGCGCATCAACACAAAGCTGCAGGGCGGCAAGGTTGTTGCCTGCTCCGATCCTGCCGGAGCTTTCGGACTTTCAGTTGCAGAGAAGTTTGGCATCAAGGGCTTTGAGAATCCGATCGATATGATTAATGATCCTGAGATTGATGCCGTTATCTGCTCCACTGCTGATGCCTTCCACAAGGAATATGTTCTGGCATCTATTGCTGCCGGTAAGTATATCTTCTGTGAGAAACCGCTGGCGGCTAAGGCAGATGAGTGCAAGGAAATCGTAGAAGCTGAGCTGAAGGCAGGAAAAAAATATGTACAGGTCGGATTTATGCGCCGCTATGATACAGGCTATCTTCAGCTGAAGGCAGCAATCGAGAGCGGAGAGTTCGGAGAACCGCTGCTTCTGCACTGTGCACACAGAAATCCGTCTGTGCCGGAAGATTGGGATAACAGCATGGCAGTGGATAATTCCATGGTTCATGAGATCGATGTTCTTCGCTGGCTGCTCGGAGAGGATTATGCGACTGCCGAGCTTCGTTACGGCAAGAGCACCAATAATGGCCCGGAAGGTTTGCACGATCCGCAGATCATGATTCTTACGACCAAGTCCGGTGTCCGCATTGATGTCGAGTCCTTTGTCAACAATCATAAAGATTATGATATCAAGTGTGAGATCGTATGTGACGGAGCTGTCCTGAATATGCCGGAGCCGAATTACATCTCCGTCAGTGCAGGTGCACAGAAGGGACGGAAACAGTACACAGACTGTTTCCAGAGATTCGCTGATGCATACAATACTGAGTTCCAGACATGGATCAATGCGACGAAAGCCGGTTATGTTGACGGACCGGACGCATGGGACGGATATGCATGCCAGGTCTGCGCCGCTGCAGTTTCCAAGGCTCGTGTGGAACAGACTATCGTTGATGTTGTCTATGACGAGCAGCCGGAGATGTACAAGAAATAACTGATACAGAAATCGAACGATCATATACGAGGAGACGAACATGAAACTTTCTATCTGTACCGATGTATTCGGCAGGATTCCCTTCACAGAAATGCTTGATAAGGTTGTGGCTTACGGTCTTGATGCTGTCGAGTTGACCGCAGGCGGCTGGGGCGGCTGCAATTTCATTCCGTCAGCGGAAGCGCTCATCAACGACGATACAAAATGCGCCGCATTCTTAGCAGAAATCGAAAAGCGCGGTCTGAAAATATCCGCACTTAACTGCTCCGGTAATCCGCTGATCGATACGGAAATGGGACGTACCCACAGTAAAACCATGAGAGATACCATTGTTCTGGCTGGAAAGATGGGCGTAGATACAGTGGTTACCATGTCCGGTCTGCCGGCAGGTGCGCCGGGGGATAAGACTCCGAACTGGTTTGTTTCTACGATCTCATGGCCGGAGTACAACGGCTTCAACTACATGGCAGAAGGTGTTAAGTACCAGTGGAAAGTTGCCGCTGAGTGGTGGAAGGAGACCTGTAAAATCGCTAAGGAAAACGGCGTGAAGCGCATTGCCATCGAGGAGTTCCCCGGAGCACTTGTGCATAATGTCCGCACCTTCCGTAAGCTTTGCGAAGTAGTCGGAGAGGATGCAGATGTGCTGGGTCTCAATCTTGATCCGTCTCATCTGATGATTCAAGGCGCAGAGCCCATCGCGGCTGCACGTGCACTCGGTGATAAGATTTTCTATGTCCATGGTAAGGATGCGCGTCCGGAACAGTACAATGTAGATATCGACGGTCTGTTGGAGAATCTCCCGGTAGAGTGCTCCAGAGAACGCACCTGGAACTATGTTGCAGTCGGCTGCGGTCGTGATCTCAAGTGATGGAAAGAATTCTTTTCTGTCTGCCATATGATGGGATACGATGGTTATGTCTCACTGGAAATGGAAGATCTGACTATGAGTGTAGAGGCAGGTCTTGAGACTTCTATTGATGCGCTGAAGATGACTATCAGCAAATAACAACGCTTTCTTTAGTCTTACTTTTCGTTCTCTTTGGTTTTTGGGGGAATATCCGGCAGTAATACCTGATATTCCTCCTGTCATGAAGAGAGAAAACCGGATCGGAAAAAAAGATTCACAGTAGAAATCAAAAAAATCAGAAAAAATAGGGAAGGAAAACAGGTAAGAAAAATGGCTTGGACGCTTATTTCATTTGTTGCATTTACCGTTCTGGTTGCAGTGATCTCGTATTTTAAGACAAAGGGCGATGACCAGACAACCGCTGAAGGATACTTTCTGGCAGGACGTGGACTTCCGGGTGTCGTCATTGCAGGCTCACTGCTGTTGACCAATCTTTCTGCAGAGCAGCTCGTTGGCTCAAACGGTCAGTCCTGGCTGGTAGGTATGAGCCCGATGGCATTCGAGATCGTTGCTGCACCGTGCCTGATCGCATTGGCACTGTTTGCCGCTCCGCGTTACTTAAAGAGCGGTATCACCACTATTCCTCAGCTCATTGGTATGCGATATGATCGCAGCACAAAGCTCTGCTTCAGTATTCTGTATATCGGTCTTGCACTTGTTGTACAGATCCCGGTTGTTCTGTACTCAGGTTCTCTTGTATTTGAAAATATCTTTGGTATCTCCAAGCTTCTTGGTATCAGTAAATTTCAGTCAGTTGTAATTCTGTGTATCGCGATCTCCGTCATCGGTTCCATCTATGCGATCTTCGGCGGTCTGAAGGCGGTTGCGGTTTCCGATACCGTTAATGGTGTGGGGCTTCTGATCGGCGGTCTGATGATTCCGTTCCTTGCACTGCATGTTCTGGGAAAGACAGCGGATGGCGGAAGCATTATCGAGGGATGGAAATATCTTGTAGCGAATCATTCTGCTCAGCTGAACTCCATCGCACCGATCGAGTCCTCTGCTCCGTCCGTTCCGTGGCCGACCGTATTTACAGGTCTTCTGTTCCTCGGTTTCCAGTCCTGGTGCACCAATCAGGCATATATTCAGCGTGTACTTGCAGCCAAGAACTTAAAGGAAGCACAGAAGGGGGCACTGTTCTGCGCAATTCTTAAGATCATCGGTTTTATGTATCTGGCTCTTCCGGGTGTGATCGCTTTTGCATTATTCAAGCTTAACGGCACAGACATCAGCATGATGGATGATGCATATCCGCAGCTGATCATGCAGGTTGTTCCGATGCCGGTCATGGGCTTCTTCGCCGCAGTAATGTTCGGTGCGATTCTGTCTTCGTTCAACTCCTTCCTGAATTCTATTAACACAATGTTCGTTCTGGACATCTATAAGGAGTTTATGAACAAGGATGCGACAGAGACTCAGATGGTTGGTGCCGGCAAGAAGGTCGGTATTCTGTTTGCAGTCATCACGACCTGCGTCGGCCCGCTGGTTTATTTCTTCCCCGGTGGTCTGAGAACCTTCCTTGATTCACTGGTAATGCTGGTTGCACTTCCGGTTCTGTCAGCTGTGTTCGGCGGCTTCTTCTTTAAGTATCTGCCGAAGTACACTGCAAAACTGATTCTGGTATTTCATATCGTCTTTTACGGCGGCTTCCTGCTGATCTCTCCGAACTATTCTCTGTTCGGAGGCGGAGAGGGAACGATCCACTATCTGTATGCTGTTCTGGTTCTGTGGCCGATTGAGCTGCTGATCATGTATCTGCTCAACCGTAACAATAAGAATAAGAACGGAGAGCAGGCATGGGTACAGGAGAGTACAGGTGCTGTCGATATGACACCGTGGAAGTATCGCAAGGTGGTTGCGATTCTGGTGCTGATCATTGTAGCACTTGTTTATGCTGCATTCTCACCGCTCGGTGTTGGCTCCTGGGCATATTCACAGCCTTTCTAAACCGCATATACTTTTGATCGTATGAAATGAAAAAAACGTCCGATGATGCTTCAGCCTTCATCGGACGGTTTTTTATATGAATAATATTTGGATTTCATCTTCATCCGGATCCTCAGCGGGCACACCGCTGATATAATTGCGGGCAGCTTATCCCCAATATCCCAGCTCTACGCCTTTTTTGTAAACGCAGACGGCTTTCGCGTAGTATCCGGCGATATTTAAATGTGTCCAGTCGGAACGAAGCTGAACGGAAATGATGCCGTTTTCAGCGTCCTCCTCATCCTCCTCGGTAGGCGTAAGGTAAGCGGTTTCCAGTCCTTCTCTGATCAGGAAGAGACGCATATTGATGAAATGCGCACCGAATTCCTTGCGAAGCGCAGTCTCCCATGTGGTTTCGGCATCACCCATGTATTCCTCATTCTCTGCCAGCTCTTCCGCAGCCTCCACGACTGCGTCATCCACTGATTCCAGCGGATCATCCGTATCGCCGATGATGATATAGCGGGTGCAGCCGGAATGATCGATCATCGCCCGGTACTGCTCGATCAGGAGGTCATAGTCATCATTCCAGCCGCCGTTGCTGCCGATTTCCAGAATGAGAATATCGCCCGGATGTTCCTGACCCAGCTTCATGACCTCCTCATCAAGATCGTAATTACTCAGATCGTCCTCGGGTGTGATCCCTCCCTGCATGATCGCGATCTCCTCGGAGGTTGCGCCGCCTACTCCGAAGTTGTAGGTCTTGAAACCTGTCTTGCGCTCGAGCCACGCAGGATAGGAACACTCTCTCGGTGCACCGACACCACTTGTCATGCTGTCGCCCCAGCAGACGATTTCAATCTCATCCTGAT
>JAUNAF010000111.1 GCA_030527715.1 Eubacteriales bacterium | reverse complement strand
CGCTTCCGCCTCTGTCTTCGGCTCCGCCGCCTGTGTCCATACTGCCCATCACACTGAGATCGAGACCGGAGGCATCTATCAGTGTATCCGAATTTTTCTGTTCACTTGCAGTAGATGGAATCGTCCCATTTACCTGTCCGTCAATGGATTCTCCTCGCAGTTTGACCACCTGATACAGTGTATCGACTGCAGTCAGATACTCCTCATAGGTGTAAAATGCGGTCGGATCTTTTTCCACCAGTTCATCGATCTGACTGCGAGTGTGTTGATAGAAGTTCTCGAATCCCTCGCCAAGCAAGTATTCATCTGCAAGCTGCTGAAGGTAATCGTAATACTTTTGATGATATTCCTCATTCTCCATCAGCGTGTCAAAGAAATTGGTTCCGGAAAAGGCGTTATCGATCGCATCGTTGACAACGCTTCCGGCGTCGCTTCCGCCTCCCATACCACCGAGGGCCAGATTGTAATCCCATGGAATCAGATTGAGTCTGCCATTCTCTTCGTAGAGATAATAATTGTGCGCCATCATGCCGCTCAGGCTGTCAGAGTTCACTGAGAATACATGGACTGCCATGTATTTGAGCAGATTATCGATGTCCATGTACTGCTCCAGATTCCTGCCCTCAGAGATGTTTTTCAGAGCCTCCACGACCCGCTTATGATCAGACTCCCCGGACTTTGTGACTTCGCCGTCCCAGATAGTGGAGTAACTGTCCAGATCATCGTCCGTATAATTAAGATCAGATCCGCCTCCGCTCATCATGCCGCCAAACATACCGGCTCCCATGCCGGAAGGATCGAAATCTCCTCTATCCGGACGCTCATTTCCGTTCTCCTCAGTCATTCCCGTGCCCGGAGGATTGCCGTCAAACTGTGCCGGAGCAGCCTCGCTGCCAAAATCAGCATCGCTTCCCCCGGGTCCTCCTCCCATATCCATGTTTTCAGGCTTATAAAGTTCTCCGCTGGATACACCATAGTTTCGCAGCAGGAAGCTGTCCTCTACCGCTTCCAACGCCAGATATACACCCCAGTATTCATCATTTACCGAAATTCTTGCATAGTTATAAAGCGAGGCATCCGCGCCAAGGTATTGATACATATCATAGACCAGTGCCTCTTTCATATTGGTGGCGTCTGCATAGTTATTGTTCAGAATAAGCTTGTCTAAGCCAAAGCAGGTCTGCCCATCAACATACTGGTCAAATTCCAGATTCAGACTGAATCTGTCCGTGGTTGGATCGGATGCAATATTGGTCAGACTGGTATTTCCCTTAGGACGGATACCGACACGATAGAACATGGTTCCATTGATCTCCACATCGCATTGGTAATAGGTTTCCTCTGCTGCGTTTTGAAGCATCGTATTCCATTCGTCTTCATCCATAATGATGTTAACTGACATGATCTCACTGGTATCAAACAGCTTAGATTCATATTCAACAGAAACTCCGGTACCACCGGCACGCTCCGTCAGCTGATCCGCAAAGACCATGGCAGCAAGGCACAAAACCACCGCAAATGCAGCGATCACCGCAATCATCTTTGAGATGTGTTTATGCGCAAGCATAGTGTCCCTCCCTTATGACATATATTCTCCGTTATAGCTGACCAGAGTAGCATTTTCGACACCTGACAGATCAGAGATCCGATTGACAAAACCAGTGGTCGCATCTTTTGTTCGCAGCTCCATCGTCAGCTCGATTCCCGCTGCATTGATGGTTTTGGATTTCACATTATAGTGTTCGGTCTCTTTGTTCAGAATTTCCAGAACAGAATTTTCTGCATTTTCGTCATGACAGTTCAACACGAGAATATACGGTGCATTACTGATTTTGCGATTTGCAAACAACAGCAATATCACGCCAATAATAACAGAGCCAATGACCGCCAGCGGAATCATTCCGGCACCTATGACAATACCCACCGCAAGAGACCAGAACAGAAACACAATTTCTACCGGTTCCTTGATGGCAGTACGGAAACGAACGATGGACAGGGCGCCGACCATTCCCAAAGACAGAACCACATTGCTGGTAACTGCCATAATAACCAAAGTCGTGACAAGGGAAAGCCCCACCAGCGTCAACGCAAACCCATTGGAGTACATCACACCGGTAAGGGTCTTTTTATAGATGAGATAGATGAACAGACCGATGACAAGTGCCACGGTCAGTCCGAGCACTGTATCGATCACAGAGAACTCATTCACACTTTCCAGAAAACTGGATTTGAAAATATCATTGAATGTCATGTTGTATTTCCTCCTTCATATTTAACCGAATCGACGACAAGCGCCGTACTTTGAAAATGCCTGCTGTCTCAGCCCTTCTGTCTGCAGCAGACTGCAAATAATTTCCGGCAGAAAGGCATCGAATTTCACCTCCATCAGCATATCTGAGGACGTATCTGTTGCATTGATATCCTGAACACTCTGCTCCAGAAATTTACCATGAAAAAGCGTTGTTCGGAGCTTCGAATCGAATGTCACCCGGACATTTCCCGGAGCATAGATGTACGGTTCCCGTGTATAGGACACCAGCACCTTTGGACGAAGCTGCTGCTGTTTCATCTTGCAGTAAAGTTCCCGCACCAGGCCGGATGGGTGTTCCATCATCCATACGGTATCTCCTGTCAAAATTGCCCGGCACTCTTCCTCGGTAATCGCTGCATCGAATTTCATGCCAAGATCGTTATACTTCATCTTCTTTTCCAGTGTGATGAAACTGAAATCGTCATTATAATAGCGAATGCGAAACTTTTCCCTCTTTTGGATCCCATCTATCTTTTCCCGCAGCGCCTTATCATCTGCATTGTCAAAATAGATGCTTCGGATCGTATAATGCCCATCTGCATCTGTGTGCGGATCGCTTTTCATCACCGGCCGCAATCGCTGTCGAATGGCCAGATAATCTGCAAAGCTCACTGGGTATTTCAGTTCATGGCGGTAATTTCCCTGAAACTGCACCTCTTCTGCCTCCTTTGTCTGATTTTGATGGCAATTCTATCAGCCCAGCCTAAAGTTACACTAAAGAAGACCAAAATATTTGAAGAAGCACGAAAATTTCGCAGATGATCGATGATTTAACCTATCCCACAAAGTAAAACAGCTAGGTAAAATAAATTGGCACTCTTTAGTTCAGCTTAAGAATATTGGGGTATAATAAGAATAATAAGAATAATAAGAATGATAAAAATGCAGAAAAGGAGGATGTTACTATGCGAATTCTGGTTGCGGAAGACGATCCGCGCTTGTTAAAGTCTTTAATTCACATTCTTCGAATAAATAATCTCCCCGCAGATGGAGTAAATAATGGAAGTGATGCTCTGGATTATGCGATGAGCAGTGAATATGACGGTTTAATATTGGATATTATGATGCCTGGTATGGACGGATTGCAGGTTTTACGCAAGCTGCGAGAAAAGGGGATCTCGACGCCTGCTCTGTTTTTGACCGCAAAAACAAGCGTCTCCCAACGGGTGGAGGGATTGGATGCCGGTGCCGATGATTATCTTCCTAAGCCTTTTGCAACTGACGAACTTCTTGCAAGAGTCCGAGCCATGCTGCGCCGCCGAGATTCTTTTGTTCCAAACCTGCTGCACTGCTGCGGCATCTGTCTGAATTGTTCTACTTATGAAATAAGCTGCAAAGAGAACACGGTTTCCCTCAGCGGAAAAGAATTTCAGATTATGGAAATTCTGATGCAGAACCCGCATATTGTCATTACAACAGAACAACTGATCACTAAAATATGGGGATTTGACACTTCGGTCGATACCAGTGTTGTATGGGTACATATTTCCAATATCCGAAAGAAACTGGCTGCTATTTCTGCACCGATTCAAATTCGTTTTCAACGTGGAGTCGGTTATATTCTGGAGGAAACGGAATGATCGACAAACTTCGCAAACGAATGATCCTTATCAGCAGTATCGCTATTTTTGCAGTGTTCGGCATCATATTCTCTGCCATTGCCGTATTCAGTACTCATCAGCTGAACAACCGATTGGATATCATAACTGACTTGATCTCAGAAAATAATGGGGTATTCCTCCCCTTTGATCAGAGAAACCCCATGCCTGCAGGTCCGAATATTGCTCCGGGCTTTTTTACCCATGAAACACCGTTCAGTACTCGTTTTTTTACTGTTTGGTTTGATGCTGACGGAAACTATATGAAGGCTGATCTGACCGCATTTTCCTCCATAACGGAGGATACTGCCATCGAATACGCGCAGTCGATCTTAAAAAAGAATCGTATCAGAGGATGGACGGAGCAATTCCGCTACAAAACTTTTGCCGCAGAAGATGGAACGGGCATCGTTTTTGTGGATGGCAGCATGAATCTGGCTATGACAAAAGGTCTTCTTTTTACGGCTGCCGCTGTCATGCTGGGTGGAATTGCTGCAATTTTTATTCTGATCGTGCTTGCCTCTAAGAAAGCAATGCGTCCGATCGCTCAAAGCTATGAAAAGCAGAAGCAGTTCATCACAGATGCCAACCATGAACTCAAGACGCCTCTGACACTGATTTTGACCAATACCGATATTGTGGAACAGGAAAAGGGTCCCAGTGAATGGCTCGATGATATTCGAGTGGAAGGTCAGCATATGAGTGAACTGATCGGACAGCTCACTGCACTTAGCCGTCTCGATGAAGCATCGGTTCCCCTGCTCAGAGCAGAATTTTCCTTTACTGATGTCTGTAACGATACCATTTCCGAGTTTTCTTCTTTGATTTCTCAGAAAGGTTTAAGCCTGACTGCATCTGTACAGCCGGAAGTTCTTCTGTCCGGAGACGAAGCCTCCGTCCGAAGACTTGTCTCGATTTTGCTCGATAATGCAGTAAAATATTGTGACCCCGCAGGGATGATCCGATTTTCTATGGAAAAGAAACGACTCACCACACTCATTATTGAAAACAGCTATGCAGAAGTCGGAACCGTTGAACTTGATCGGCTCTGTGACCGTTTCTATCGGGGAGATAAGGCCCGGACAGCAGGAACCGGTTTTGGAATCGGGCTTTCGCTTGCAAAGTCCATCGCGGAAGCACACAAAGGCAGTGTTCAGGCTTATCAGGCCGGAAATGGGCGTATTGGGTTTCGAGTAACATTAAAATAATATTTTCATTTACCCACCTTGGCAATCCGCCATGCCTCGTCGAATGAGCAGTTGTTTTCTCTGGCATACTGCATCAGCGCTTTATGTAAATACGGATACTTTCGCGGATCGACAAATCCCATACCTGCTTCGTGCCATGCCCTGTGATACAAAGCCTGCAGCTTTTCCGCATCGACATCAAATAATCCCATGATTTTGACCTCCTTTTACCAAATATATCCTGACGTATTCTTTTATATTCCAAAATTGCAATAACAAGTTGCACACTTTTGCTCCACACCACACCTGT